>DAIAVG010000014.1 GCA_027445725.1 Acidithiobacillus sp. | reverse complement strand
GTCAGCGGAGTTGGCAAGTCGTTCAAGCAACGTCGCTCGCGTTTGAGTTTTACTCTCCGCCTCAATGGCGGCGCGTAAAGTTTCGACCACAGTAGCCAGATCCCTTTCACTTGCTGCAGCGATAGCTAACGTAATAAATTCTCCAATGTTGTTCGGTCGGTAGTGGGGCTCGCTGTAGTAAGGTAAGGAGAGTGAAGTCCATGTCACCGCGCAGAGACCAGCAAGATCCTGACGACTCCGGACAACACCAAGGAGAAGCGCATTCACGATCCCATCCCAACCCAGCATCCCCCGCGCGGCCATCACGCGTGCCGCCGCGAAGCCCGTGGCGGCATCAACCATTGCCGCTTCGGTCAGCACTGTGGCTGCCATCCTGTAGGCTGAAGATCGGCCCTCTGTTTCCATCATGCCATCGAGTTGTCGCATCATCAAATCGACACGTTCCGGGCGCCCTTCTGGATTCGCGGCGTTAGCGCGCTCAAACAGATCAAGCCAAAGCGCGTATCGTGGATCCTTCTTGGGCGCGAGGGCGTAGCCAAGCGACTCGTCGTGTAGACGACGCAATAGCTCCCGGGCGCGGGCCTCGTTGCCGACGCTCGCGAAAGTGGCGGCGAGTGTGGCCATTTCCTCAACCTGCAACTCTGGCGTGTCCTCGCGAAATTCAGACACCAATGGTTCTAGCCGCCGGCAGGCCCCCTCGACGTCGCCGTTGGTCCGGTATATCTCGGCAACAACTTCCCGGCGAAGGTTGATACGCTTCCTATTCTTGCCGTCCGGTTCTTCGAATGAATGATCAAATTCAATGACCACCCTCGTAAATTCAGTCTCTCCACACAGCGCTGCAGCCTGCACGAGCGCTCGCCCCAGCACTGGTGCGGCTGCGTCGACCAGGTGGACCGCATAGAACTCATCGCCGTCGCGGGCTCTCACGTGCTCCAGATAAGTCAGCGCGTCGCGTGCTGCACGCACCACCTCACCTTCGGAGACTGGGTTGCCGGTGCGGGCTCGTCCTAGGATGGCTCCGACCGTGTTAGCATGATGCTGGAGGGGTCGGAGCAGCACCCGCTTTGACTGCGCTACTTCTGCAACTTCATGATGGTGATCGGCCCGATCAGTTCGCTCTTCGACTTCCTCACTTTTTATATCATGTTGCATGTTTTCCATGCCGGCGAGGAGATGTTTCACACCGGCTGGTTCATCGAATCCATCGCCACCCAGGTTCTGGTAATATTCGTCATTCGTACCCGCTTTAATCCCTTGACCAGCCGTCCGCACCCCTTGTTGGCGGGAACTTCATTAGCCGTGGTTGCGGTGGCAGCCCTACTGCCTTTGACCCCAATAGGCGCCGCGCTGGGATTTGTGGCACTGCCGTTGGATTTCTTCTCGATACTTATGGCCATGGTCATCGTGTATCTGATGGCGGTGGAAGGGGTGAAGAGATGGTTTTACCGACGCTTGGCATAGCGTCCTGGATGAGCTCCAATGCATCTCAGTAATGGGTTCTCCGGGGGCATCCACTCAACCCTTGATAACGAGCACCTCATGTTTTGGCCGACGCCCTGCCGCGCCAAAGTATTCCACAAGGCGGAAATTTCCGGGGATTCGGGAACGCCTGAACCTGGGCGCCAGTTATCCCTTGGCTGCACGATTCGATCTTATTTGGACACCCTACACAAGCAAGGCATCGACCTCATCAAGAGAGAATCGGGTCCGGCCCACGGTTGACCAACTGGTTTTTAAGCAGGGATAAAAAAGACAAAGCAACATGGTTTTTTGCGCCGCTATAAATAACTGATAATACATGTTTTATTGGCGGATCTATGGGGAGTGTACAGTCCCCTGATTTGGAATCAATCCCATTTAATCCAGACACAAAACTAACTCCCAAACCACAGCTTACCGCATTACGAATGGCTGCAAGACCATTAAACTCATAGCGGATTTCTGGGCGTACGCCATGTTTTGAAATAGCATCAATGACATGCTCACGGATGCCTGAACCTTCTTCTCTCCAAATTAATGCTTCTTCACTCAACCAGCTTATCGGAATTGCTTTTCCATACTCAATCCAGTGATGTTTCTCTGGTACTAAAATTCTGATATCAGTCTCTATAAGCGTTTCCTGAATCCATCCCCCGGTATCACCTAATGCCTTGTCATCCTCCACAAAAATAAGGTCTGCCTGATTGCGATTGCGCTTGGCCTGCCGACTGTTTGTTGTCGTGAGGCGAAAGCTGACATCTGGATGCATTTTCCGAAAATCAGCAACGGCTTTAGGAATAAGTGTTTCAGCATTACTATGGCTGGCTATCAGAGCCAAACTACCGTAAAGACGGCCGGGTTCGTTATCACCTAAATACTTTATGGCTTCTAGTGCCGACTCTACCTGCTCAGCGATATGCAGTAAGGACAGCCCCGCTGGCGTGGGGGTTATCCCGCGATGATTGCGTAGGTACAATGTGTGTCCAATACGATCCTGCAGCTGCTTGAGTCGCTGGGATACTGCAGGCTGGCTCATGAACAAGGCATCAGCTGCCTCGTGCAGGTTACCTTTACGTGCAGCTTGGGCCCACACCAACAGTAGTTCTGGATCGATTTTTTTAGTTGACATGATGCCCCTCGTCAAGAAATAAGCATGCCTTATTTTTCGTGATGCAAAAACACGATTGTACAATATTTTAGAATTGCCGTAAGTTATGTGCGCAAAAGCATACAACGATGGGGTCAAAATGTCTTTTTTTTCAGCAGCTCCCGGGAACGATCCCAAAGAGATTCTTCGTCATTTCACGCCTAACTGGTTTGCCGCGACCATGGGCACCGGTGTTCTTGCGCTCATGCTGGGAGACTTCCCCTATGGCCACCCGGCACTGACGGTGGTGGCGCAGGCGCTCTGGTGTGTCAACGTCTTATTTTTTGCATTGTTTTCATTGATGTTTTTGTCGCGCGCCGTGTTCTTCCCAGAGAGCTTTCGGCGTCTTTTCCACCATCCGGTGCAGCCGTTGTTCATCGGTTGCATTCCTATGGGCTTTGCCACCATTGTCAACGGGATGATCACTCTTTGGCCGATCAGTGCGGCGTCCATGGTCTGGACTAATGCGATGTGGTGGATCGATGTTGCCTTGTCTGTCATCTCCGTGCTGGTGGTCCCGTTTTATATGTTCACGGCCCAAGAGCACCGTATGGAGCGTATGACAGCGGCCTGGCTCCTGCCCATCGTTCCGCCGGAGGTTGCTGCCGCCAGTGGTGGCTTGGTCGCGCAACATTTGGCGCCAATACTCGGAACCAGTGTGATCTTCGTCAGTTATGTGCTCTGGGCGATTTCAGTGCCGTTGTCCATGGGAATACTCACCATACTCTTCCTGCGCCTCACACTGCATAAGCTGCCCCATGTGGATATGGCGGTTTCTGCCTGGCTGCCTCTCGGGCCATTGGGTACGGGCGCCATGGCTATGATCACCTTGGGGGCCGCAAGTCGCCATATTTTCTCTTTAACCGACCTCGCCCCGATGGCGCTGCTCTGGCAGGATGCTGGGGTTATGGTGGCTTTAGTGCTTTGGGGATTTGGTCTGTGGTGGATGATCATGGCGATAGTTTTCACTTTACGGTATCTGCGCGAAGGGTTGCCGTTCAACATGGGCTGGTGGGGTTTCACCTTCCCCTTGGGCGTTTTTGACAGTGCCACCTACCTTCTCGCCAAAGAAACACAATTTTCTCCCTTCCTGTATTTGGGGACGGCTTTCACCGTCCTGCTCGCTGTTTTCTGGGTGATCGTCACCAAACGCAGCCTCTCAGGCATGTGGACAGCCAGATTGTTCCGTGACCCCTCCCTCTCTATAGAGACAGGAATGATGATTTCTAAAGAAGACCGCATATAGCCGCTGCCTACAGCAGGCTATGACTGGAAGTCCCGTTCAGAAGAAGTACCAATCACCCACAAGGAGAGTCATGCAATGATCAAACGCACAAACAATACCATCACCCGGCGCGATGCCATGAAGCGTGCCCTCATCGGCGCAGGTGCCGTAGCAGTAGCCTCCGTCGGCCACAACACCAGCGCCATGGCTGCCGGGATGAGTGGAGATCCCGCCAACCTGCTACCCAGCGGAGCCGGCACCCTGCAGGACTTGAGCGACCGCCTGGCCAAAGCGCCGCGGCGGCGGGATTTCAAGACGGTGCCCATGATACTGACGAGCCCTGATCAGTGGGATGACGCAGCCCTTACCGAGATCCTTCGTTACGCACCAAAATCGAAGCAGGTCTGGGATAACACCGCGTTAGAAAGCCCGTGGCTCAACCTGATGCGCAACGCAATGAACGCTCAGATATGGTCCTTCAAGCACCCGGATTTTCTTACCGTATCGGCCACCCATGGCACAGCCCATTTGGCCTTGTATGACAACTATATCTGGAACAAGTATCTATCGACCTTCACCAAAGGGAAATGGGCGAGCAACATCTGGCTGAAACAGCCACCGGCATCCACCGCCAATCCGGCCGATTTCAATGATGTAGAAGGCGTCTACTCACCACACGACAACAGCATCATCGTCCTGCAACGGCGCGGAGCCGTTTTCCTCGCCTGCCACAACGAGGTCTGGGAGCTCACCATGGCCTTGCACAACAAAGGTATCAACCCGGACAAGCTCAGCCACGAAGAAATGGCGGCCGAGTTCACCAATCACCTCATCCCTGGTGTGGTACTCACGCCGGGAATCGTGGGTACTTTGCCGGAGTTAGAGCAAGCCGGCTTCCATTACGCCAAATAACACCGCACATCAGGAGTATGTTATGAAAAATCATGTCATTATGAGGACGATTCTCGCAGCATCCATGGCATCCGCCTTCGCCGGAATGGGCCTTGCCCAGGCCTCCGACATCGGATGGGGTGGTAAGGCTGAAGCCCCACGTTACCAATCGGATGTGTTTCCGCCTTGGCAGCACGGTGAAAATAACCCGGCCGTAGACAAGGGCCTCGATTTCACCGTCCCCGAAATTGATGACCTGCCTGACTTCCACGGCAGCATCGACAACCCGCAACTGACCATTTTCGTCGGCGGAAATTACTACTTCGCCATGGCGCCCCTGGTCCATGCCTTCGAGAAGCAATACCCCGCACTGAAAGGCAAAATCTACTACGAGACACTCCCCCCCGGCATCCTGATCAAGCAGATGGAGCATGGCAACACCATCACCATCGGCAACATGACCTGGACGGTTAAACCCGACGTCTATGCGGCCGGCCTCAAGAAAGTGAACTACTATATTCAAAAAGGATTGTTGCAAGGTCCTGCAGTGCCCTACGTGACTAACGACCTGACCATCATGATCCCCAAGGGAAATCCGGCTCACATCGAAAATCTGCAAGATCTGGGCAAGCCCGGCGTGCGCTTGTCCATGCCTAATCCGGCTTGGGAAGGCGTGGCACGGCAGATCAAAATGTCGCTCACCAAAGCGGGTGGGCCACAATTGGCCAACATGGTCTATAACACCAAAGTCAAAAATGGCGAAACCATCCTGACTCATATCCATCATCGGCAAACGCCGCTTTTCCTCATGCAGGGACTGGCGGATGCGGGTGTAACCTGGAAATCCGAGGCCATTTTCCAAGAGCAGGCAGGGCACCCCATCAGCCATATCTCCATACCGGCCAAGGACAACACCACCGCCATTTACGCGTCGGCCGTCGTGAAAGGTGCGCCGCACCCCAAGTGGGCGCAGGCCTGGGTGAATTTCCTGAAGTCACCGAAAGCGCTTGAAATCTTTGAACACTACGGGTTCAAGCCTTATCAGGCGAAGTAAGTCCTTTAGGAGGAGCATGCTCATGTCGACAACCTTATCTGATAAAAGCCCCGTTTTAGGGGCTGATCGCGGATGGCGCATAGCCGCTCTCGCCCTGTTGGCGATCCGCTTTGTTCAGGGTTGGATTTATTGGGGCGGCGGAACCCGTCGCTTCATCTATGGACCGCAGAAACTGGACGTCCATGGCCACTGGATGGCCTATAAATTTCAGACAGCGATGCCTGGTGCCTTGCTGGGTACTAACCATCTGGTAGCCTTTTTGTTGAATCACTTCACTCTGCTCTACGCCGGGGTGATCATTTTCAGTGCCGTCGAAATGATCGCGGGCTTCATGCTCATCGCCGGTCTCTGGACCCGCCTGGCCGCCGTGGCCACCATCGGACTTTCTACGGTGCTCATGCTGCTCTTCGGATGGCAGGGCGCCACTTGTATTGATGAGTGGACGATGGCCGCATCTAACTTTGGTATGGGCGTTGCACTCTTTCTGGCCGGCAGCGGCGCCTATTCCATGGATAACTGGTTACTCGCCCGCAAGCCGAGTCGCGCCAACAGCACGCTTTTTCGCTGGTTTGGCGGTAGCCTGCCTCTACCCTTGAGCGATGAGGCCTTCAAAAAGCTGGCTTTGGGCCTGTTTCTGATCGTGCTGGCCTTCGTTGTTGGAAGCTATAGCTATTATCGCGGTTCGGTCATCACGCCCTTCCACGGGGGGCCGGTCAGTCCGGCCAAGCACCACTGGCAAATCAAAGATGCTCAATTGAGCGCCGATGGTGGTGTGCGCTTCCATGCCTATGTGGATGCCGGTGTCGCTGCCGAGCCTTCCAATGCGCTGGTGATACGTCTACTGGAGGCGAAGAGCGGAAAGGTGGTCGAACAATGGTTGGGTAAAGATCTCGCCCAGCTTCCGAAAAGCGCATTCCACAACGACTTTCCCTATCAACAACTGCATGCGGGGAAATTCGGCATCGTAGGGCCGGTGGGCGCTTCGGCTACCATCAGCCTGCCGGGATCGATAAACTCTGGTGTAACACTGACTCCGGGAAGTTATCTGCTGGAGATCACCTCGGTTAACAATCACGTTTGGAAGCAGTCCGTAACCTACCCGTAACTTTAATTAACCAGCTTATCAACCAGCTGGTTAATTCACTTACTCAAAAGAGGTTTTATATGGCCAACAAATTTGCAATAGCCGTTATGGTTTCCATAATCATAGGGGCATCGGTCAGTCTACCCGCATTTGCGGGGGATACCGCGTCCTCCACTGGAAATGTCGATGCCATTTTGCAGGACCGTTTGAACAGTTTTATCTCTGATCAGAAACCGCATCCCTATGGAACTTACCAGTACACCGATAGAGAACTGCTTCTCGCAATAAATAAATCCCCGGAAAAATATTATCTCGTGGACGTGAGAACGCCATCCTATAATAAGTTTTTTTGCGGGGCCAATTCTGATAAACATGTATGTACAGGAAGGGGATGGCAACGTATCTATGGGTATCAGCAAGGCCACGTGCCAGGGGCATTAAATATTCCATATCTTACCCTGGCTGATGCCGTCAAGGAAAACAAGATCCCAAAAAATAAAACGGTAATATTTATGTGCCCGACGGGTCAGCTTTCTAATCAGGTTGCGGGCGTGTTTCGCATGTTAGGATATAAATCTTACGCGCTGCGCGGCGGTGTCAATGGTTGGAAGAAGAATGGGTATCCTATCGCTATCGGCGATGCTCCAGGAACCATCTCGCAGGCATGTCACCCATGGCAACAGTGCTGGAGACAATTCAGCTACGACAATCCGCAGGCACATTAACACTACCAGCTGATTAATTGGTAGCTCTTCGATGATGCGCGGCCTCTGCTTCCGCAACCGCCTCTTCTTCTGCTATCTGCGGATGACTAAAAACTCAGCCTCCTGACCGCAGGAGGTTTGAGAACAAATTTACCGTGCCCATAGCGAAGCCCTAGCGGACTGGGTTATCCTGACCGCATAATTGTTGGATACTTGACTGGGGGCCCCACGAACAATGCAAAGATTTTTTGTGCTGGCCGTCCTTATCCTGCTGGGCTGGCTGACGTATCGTCTCTCTCCCATTCTCAGCCCCTTTCTGGTGGCCGGCATCCTTGCTTATCTCGGCAATCCGCTGGTGACCCGCTTGCAACGACACCGAATCAGTCGCACCTGGGGCACCACACTGGTTTTCGTCCTCGTCATTGTGATCATGGCGGGGATCATCATGGCCCTGCTCCCCGCCATCCGTCACCAGTCCTCGCTGTTCATCGAATACCTGCAAAAATATGTCGAACTCCTGCAAACTCAACTCATCCCGCAGTTCTCCGCGCGGATCGGCATCCACCTCGACAGCCAAAGTATTACCCATTACGCCACTGCCAACGCTCAGAAACTGGCGGGGTGGCTGGGACGCAGTCTCCAATTAGCGCTGAGCTCCGGCTCCGGCCTGATCAGTAGTATACTCAGTATCATTTTGGTACCGGTTCTGGGATTCTATCTGCTGCGCGACTGGCCACGTCTCATTGCCCGTATGGCCGCACTCATCCCGCCGCACCATCTGCCACTTTCCCAGCGTCTGGCCAGCGATGCGGACACCATGCTCATGGCCTTTTTGCGCGGACAGCTTCTGGTGATGCTGGCCCTGGGCACCAGTTACGCGATTGGCCTCAGTATGGTCGGCCTGCAAACCGCCATCCTCGTCGGCCTGGTGGCGGGACTGCTCAGTTTTGTGCCCTATCTTGGCGTCGTAAGCGGGATAACCATGGCCAGCCTCGCCATGTACGTACAGACCGGTGCTTTTTTGCCCATCCTCTGGGTACTCATCGTCTTTGGCATCGGCCAACTACTGGAAAGCATGGTATTCACCCCTTATCTGGTGGGGGATCGCATCGGCCTGCACCCGGTCGCTGTCATTTTTGCCGTGCTCGCGGGCGGCGAACTCTTCGGCTTTGTCGGCCTACTGCTCGCACTACCCGTCACCGCCGTCCTCATCGCCCTGCTACGCCACCTGCACGGCTGGTATTTGCAAAGCCCTTACTACCTGGGTAAGGAGTCATAACTTATGGAAGACGTCATCATCATCGGCGCCGGCATTTCCGGTCTGGCAACCGCTTATTTTCTCCGTAAGCGCGGTTGGAAACCCTTGCTGCTGGAAGCGGGCGCTAAGCCGGGCGGCAAACTTCAGAGCCGACGGGAAGAAGGCTTTCAGCGGGACATGGGACCCAACTCGCTCATGCTCAAAGGCCAGATCGTCCCGGAATGGCTTCGCGAACTGCAGTTAGAAGAAGACATCGTCGAAGCCAACCCACTCGCCAAGCGCCGCTATATCCTTAATCGCCATCGGCAACCCGTCGCACTGGGACCGGGTGTGCTTTTCGGCGGCCGCCTGCTGAGTTTGCGCGGCCGCCTGCGTCTCCTTGGCGAGCCTTTCCGGTCACCGCGTCGGATGCAGGATGATGAGGAAAGCGTTGCTGACTTTGTGCGGCGGCGACTCGGGGATGAAGCACTCACCTGGCTGGTCGACCCCTTCGTCTCCGGTGTCTTTGCCGGCAATCCCGCACGTCTTTCGGTACAAGCTACTCTTCCTCGCCTGGTGGCGCTGGAGCAAGACGGTGGCTCACTCCTCCGCGGCGCACTGCGCGCCCGGAACAAGAAATCGCCCGGCACCCCGAAAACCCGTCTTATTTCTTTTCGCGAAGGCCTACAGACCCTCCCGCTAAGGGTCGCCAGCACACTCGGCGATGCGCTGCGTTGCAATACCCCAGTCGATCAATTGGGTAATAGCGATGGCATTTGGCAGGTCAGCAGCGGCAACCAAGCCTGGCAAAGCAAACGGCTCATTCTCGCCCTGCCCGCGGGCGCCGCGGCCAGGCTGCTCGCGCCAACGGATGCCGCACTTGCCCGTGAACTGGATGCCATCCTGTATCCCGCAGTCGGCACCCTATCCATTGGTTTTCAGCGCATACAGGTACAACATCCGCTGGATGGTTTCGGCATGCTGATTCCGCGGGTCATGGGCCTGGAAACACTGGGGGTGCTCTTCTCATCCACCCTCTTCCCCGGGCGCGCGCCTGCGGACAAGGTATTGCTGACCGCCTTTATCGGCGGCAGTCAGAATGACCTTTCCGGACGTAGCGATGATGATCTGCTGGCGACTGCGTTACACGAGATCAACCCACTGCTGGGCATCAGCGGCAAGCCCATTTTCACCCACTGCCAGACCTGGCCAAAAGCCATCCCGCAATATGAAATCGGGCACCTGGATGGGATAAGGCGGATCGACGCCCTAAGCGCCCGGCACCCTGGGCTGTACTTCCGGGCCAACTGGCGAGAGGGCGTCGCGCTGGGCGACTGTATGGAAGCGGCTTACCGGTTCAGTCAGGACGCCGACTGGCAGCACTGAAAGCACACTGAAATCAGTGTGCTGGGGTTGGGGCGAGCGCCGCAACCAGGGTATCCATCGCCGTATCCTGGGGCTTCGCAACAGCCCTTGGCGTCGCCGTGCTATTGAGCACGGCAGCGGACTTATACTGGGCGTTAGCACTCACCGATTCCAATTTGCGCCGAAATCCGGGTACGTTCCCCACGATCTCCACGGGCGTCCCCACCTGCACCATCGCGGCGATTTGCTGTGCATCCCAGTTTGACAAGGCCACGCAGCCGGCCGTCCAGCGCCCAGGGAACACCTTGCTCTGAGGGTCATCTGCAAATTGCGGACCCATGCCGTGAATGCCTATTTCGCCGCCCAGCGGGGTATTTTGTGGTGGCGTCTGCCCTGCGTCGACTGCGTCAACAATGGCGCGATATTGCGCCTTATTGATAACGCCTTCACGCAACCCCCACGCCGCATTTTCCCGGTTAGGGTAGGTCAAACCCATGAAGGGGCCATAGCGTGTGCCCCGGCTGACCCATCCGATGTGATAACGCCCCATCGGCGTGACGTCATCCCCTCGTGTCCGTTTGGGAGCGGCGCCATTGAAGCCGATGGCTACCGGGTAGGTCGCCAACACGGTATTACCCTTGTAGACCGTCAGGAAGTGCGTGGTAGTCGAAATGATGATATGCACCGATTGGGTGACTGGCGCAGCGCTTGCCGGAGAGACCACGGGCGCCACCGGCTGGACAACTGGCGGGGGAATCTGTGCGGCATAGTAGGCCACCGAATGCACTGGCGCAGAGGGCAGATGTGTCGTCGCGCAACCCGCTAATCCCAGAGCACCCGACACCACCCCCAACAGCTTCCATCCCTTGAATTTGCGTATCACTCCACATCCCCCGATGGTCTCCACTCACACAGTCTCATAATATACCGGAAGTCTGAGCGCAAGGTCCATGATCTTCCGGCGGATTTTCGCTAACCCACCTGCCCATACTCCAGCCGGTTCCCCAGCCAGCGTTGCACTATAGCCTGCACCGCATCAGGATCTTCCTGCAGCAGTTGATCCGCCAATGCTGGCACGAGGGCCAGCAGGGCTTCGTCACGCAGGATATCTGCGACACGCATCTGCAGGAGGCCCGTCTGCCGCGTGCCGAGATACTCGCCCGGTCCGCGCAGTTCCAGGTCCTTGCGCGCGATGACAAAGCCGTCATGGGTTTCGCGCACCACCCGCAAACGCTCTCGTGCCCTGTCACTCAGGGGTGGATGATAGAGCAGGATACAACTGCTCTGCTGCGCCCCCCGCCCCACCCGCCCCCGCAACTGATGCAGTTGCGCCAGGCCCAGACGCTCCGCATGTTCGATAACCATGAGACTGGCGTTGGGGACATCCACCCCCACTTCGATCACCGTCGTCGCCACCAGAATGCAGACAACGCCTGACTGAAAGGCTGCCATCACCTCCGCCTTTTCTGCGGCGCGCATCCGCCCGTGGATCAGCCCGATGGCCACGCCGGGCAAGGCCATTTGCAGTTCTGCAAAACTCGCCTCCGCCGCCTGCAATTCGAGGATTTCCGATTCCTCAATCAGCGGACAAACCCAATAGATTTGCCGCCCCTCCTCCAGCATGTGTTGCATCCGTCCGATCAGTTCGGGCCGACGACTATCAGGCATCACCAGGGTTTCCACGGGGGTGCGCCCCGGCGGCAGCGCATCAATAACCGACACCTCCAGATCCGCATGCACCGTCATCGCCAAGGTCCGCGGAATAGGCGTAGCGGTCATCACCAGCAGGTGGGGCATGGTGCCTTTCTCCAACAATTGACGGCGCTGCTCCACGCCAAAGCGGTGCTGCTCATCGATGATGACCAGCCCAAGACGAGCGAACTCCACCCCCTCCTGAAACAGCGCCTGCGTCCCCGTCACCAGCCCAAGCCTGCCACTGACGAGGGCTTCCAGTGTCTCGCGACGGGCGCGCGACGAGCGGCTGCCCACCAGATAACCCACGTCCTGGTCCAGCGGTTCCAGCCACTGCCGAAAGCGCGTATATAACTGTTCTGCGAGAATCTCGGTCGGCGCCATCATGGCTACCTGATACCCGGCCTCCAGTGTGGCCAGCGCCGCTGCCGCCGCGACCAGGGTTTTGCCGGAGCCCACATCCCCTTGCAATAAGCGACGCATGGGCCGATGACGCGCCAGATCGGCGTTGATCTCCGCAATCACCCGTTCCTGTGCTCCCGTCGGCACGAAAGGCAAATGCGCCAGGAAACGCTGCCACAACCGCCCGTTACTGTGCAGACAAGGGGCATTCTGCATCATCCCCGATTGCCGCGTCTGACGCACCGCCAAATGATTCGCCAGCAACTCCTCCAGCGCCAGCCGCTGCCAGGCGGGATGCTGCGGCGAGGGCATCTCGTCCGCACTTTCATGCAGCAGACGCAGCCCTTCGCGCAGACTGGGCCACTGCGGAGGCAGTCGATTTTCAAGGTAGTCCGGAAGCTGGTCGAGGAGGGTCAGGGCTTGCGCTACCCAGCGCCGCCATTGCGCTTGGGTAACACCTTCACTGCTGGGATAAAAGGGGGTGAGGTGACGCGGAGCCTGAAACTGCGGGACATCCGCCATCTGCCATTCTGGATGCACCATTTCGAGGCCGTGAAAGCCGCCGCGCAACTCTCCGAAACACCAGAGCTGCCGCCCGACCTGCCATTGCCCACGCAGGGCCGCTACCATGTGAAAGAGCCGTATGAGCAGACGTCCACTGCCATCACTCAAAGTCACCAACCATTGTTCCCGTCGCCCACGCTGGTGATCGACACTGACAATTTCACCCAGTACGGCGCGCTCCTGGCCGGGCTGCAAGGCCGCCATAGGGGATATGTGGCGGCGATCCTGATAACGACTGGGCAGATGAAACAGGATATCCTGCACCCGCCACAGGTCCATGCGCTGCAAGCGCTGGACCAGAGCGGGACCGACCCCGCGCAATGCCGAGACAGAACTCTGTAGATACAGTCCCGTCTTCGCAACCGCCATGCTAGTAGGCGCGCGGCAGGGCCTCGCGACGTGCCCATTCCGCGAGAAGCTCGTCGAGATCGACATGATGCATGGTGGCTACCTCCGCCAGCGTTTCACGATCAGCAATAAAGCATTCTCCACAATGAATACCGCGCTCTTCCAGCAACGAAACCAATACCGGATGTGTCTGCAGCAGCTCGCGCATGGGCTGGGCAAGCGCTTCCGCACGCTCCATCTCAGCGCGCCTTGCCCAAGGCAACAATGCCGTCTATTTCTACCTGCGCACCACGCGGCAGAGCAGCCACCTGTACCACCGCACGCGCCGGATAAGGTGGCGTGAACGCCACCTCCATGGCCTGATTCACCTGCGCGAAATGGCCGAGATCCACCAAATAGACCTGCAATTTGATCGCATCCTGTAGACGCCCGCCTGCTGCCTCGCAGACTGCCTGCAGGTTATCCAGCACCCGCCGGATCTGCAGAGCGACGCCGCCTTCTACCATCTGCCCGGTACTGGGGTCCAGGGGGATCTGACCCGAAAGGTAGAGCAGGCCGTCATGCACCATACCCTGACTGTAGGCCCCGATGGCCTGAGGTGCCGAATTACTCTGAACTGGAACTGGCATAGATTAAACTCCTTGTTAGCCTTTGACCCGCTGTACCCGGGATACCATCGGCAGACTACGCAAACTCCGCATGATTTTGGCCAGGTGATCACGATCGTGTGCCTGTATGGTAAAGGTGATGCCCGTATAGAGTCCATCCTGGGGCTCGATGTCCACATGATCAATATTGGAATCTTCATCGGAAATCAGGGTGGCAACGCGGGCCAGCACGCCACGCGCGCTCTCCGCCACCACCCGGATCGTCACCGGAAATTCACCCTGAGCTTCGGGGTCCCACTGCACATCCACCCAACGGTCGCGGCGTTTGCGCCACTCGCGGATATTGTGACAATCGTGGGTGTGCACCACCACGCCTTTGCCAGCACTGATAAAACCCAAAATAGGATCGCCGGGGATAGGTCGGCAGCAACGCGCCAGCGTCACCGGCATCCCCTCTGTCCCCCGAATCAACAGCGGCTTTTTCGTGGCCTCCTCACGGTTGAGGCGGCTCGGTAACAATTGACTTACCGCCTGCCCCAGACGGCGCGCGGTCTGCGCCAGTTTCCCGCGATCTTCTTCCTCAGGTAACAATTTGTGGGCCACCACCAACGGGAAGACCTCGCCCATGCCGATGGCTGCGAGCAGTTGCCCCTCATCCTGAACATTGAACGTCGTCAGTACCCGCCGAAAATCAGCCGCTTCAACTTGTTGGAGGTTGGCGCCCAGACTACGCATCGCCTTTTCCAGCAAGTTGCGGCCCAACACTTCGGCATCGCCGCGCTGAATGGTCTTCAGATAAGCACGCACGCTGCTGCGCGCTTTGGCGGTCACCACCACATCCAGCCAGCCGGGCTGCGGATGCGCCGAAGCTGCCGTGACGATTTCTACCTTATCCCCGTTATTCAGAGGGCTGCGCAAAGGCACGTACATATCATTGACCTTAGCGGCCACCGCCTGGTCACCAATATCCGTATGCACGGCATAGGCAAAATCCACCGCCGTCGCACCACGCGGCAAGCTGAGAATCTTGCCCTTGGGGGTAAACACATAGACCTCATCAGGAAACA
>DAIAVG010000013.1 GCA_027445725.1 Acidithiobacillus sp. | reverse complement strand
AAGCAACTATGCAGACGGTTCAGCAACCGGAAATGCCTGCCCTGCAAAAACTGCAGGCTCTGGCACAACAGTTAAAAGCCGAGGACCCTAATCCCAGCCGGAAATAAAAACTCGACAATCGCTGATTTCTCGGTGGGGGGCGTACCGAGAAATTGTGTACGGCTATAGCGTGCTCTTTTCTTTTTTCCGTCCCGGCACACTATGTCGGGGACCGCGGCATAGTGGAAGCATGAAGCCCGAAGTCTATTATAACTTCCCACTTTTTGTAGATAACGATTTGTAGAGCCCAGGCGTTGGATTCTTCGCCCTCGACATGCCAGGGAAGGTTGCGCCATTTCGGTCACATGCAACTTGACAGAAACGTCTGTAAACGTTTTAATCTGCGTCTCGCGGGGCGCTTTAGCTCAGCTGGTTAGAGCAGCGGAATCATAATCCGCGTGTCCGGGGTTCGAGTCCCTGAAGCGCCACCACAAATTAGCTAGTGATAAATCCCCTCTTGGCAATCCCAGGTACGCAGGCACAGATTCAGTACAGTACCGAAACGGTCGAGAGAATTTCTGTCAACTGAGGTTTTCCATAACCGCCAAGGGTCTCACTCACGCCTTGGCTATCTGGTATCTGCCGTATTCATCCGGCAGATCACTGAAACTGAACGGGCCGATTGAAACATGAGTATGAGTGTCTACTATTGACTGCACACCTCAGTCGCGCCATGGCCCTTAATTTCTGGCGCCATTTGAGCCTGCGTTCCAAAAGTATGATCTTTGTGCTCATGCTCATAGCTGGCATCTATGGGACGATCGTCCTGTTTCTTTACACCGCCGTCGAACAAAATATGGAGGGGCGGATTCATGGCAAAGTTCTCCATCTCAGCCGAGGACTTGCCCACGATGCCGCTGGCCCTCTATTACTCAAAGATGGGAGCGCGCTGTTCAAACTCATTAAGCAGGTCGAGAGCAATCCACTTATCCGTCATGCAATCATAATAAATCAGCAAGGCGTAATAATCGCGAGTACGCAGTTAACCGCGATCGGCCGACAAGAACCAGTGCCGCCAAGCTCGGGGCGCGCGGAATTTACGGCCCCCATCCGTGTTGGGTCGCATATGCTAGGCTATGTAAGCCTGCATCCCAATAACGACGCTATCCAAAACATAGTGGATACTCGCATGGACCTTGCGATTAGGCGTCTTTCCTTTCTTGGCATTATCACGGCTTTCCTTGGCCTCATCGGTGCATCGCTGATCGGCAAGGCCTTCACCCGCCCCATCCTGCGCCTCTCGCAGAAGATGGCAGACATGGAGTCGCGGCTCCATGTAGACGGTTTCTCGCCATATCCCCCCGTTCCGGCGGATGGCGACGAGATGACGCACCTAGAGGAAGGCTTCAAGAGGCTGGAACAGCGTCTGCAACAATACCTGATGGAACTCAACAAGTTACACCGGAGGCAACAGGCGATGCAATGCATGGCCACGATTGGAGAGATGTCGGCCCAGGTGGCTCACGAAATCCGCAACGCCCTTTCGTCCTTGCGCGGTGCGGCGCGATATCTGGTCCGCTACGAGCAGCCGGTGAACCGGCAGGATTTCATCAATATCATCGAAGAAGAGGTCCAGCGACTGTATGACATGACCCAGGGTTTCCTGGATTTCGGGCGTCCTTACCATATACAGCTCACAGAAGTATCCGCGCTGGAGTTGCTCTTACGCAGCAGCAAGCGGCACGCGACGGATTTGGAGGCCAAAAATATTGCCCTTACTATAGATTGCCTTCCATCCCTGCAGGTTATCGTCGATCCTCAATTGTTGGAGCAGGCTATCAGCAACCTGCTGCTCAACGCTGTCGAAGCCTTGCCGAACCAGGGTGGCTGCATTACCCTATACGGTCGGCGCGAAGGCAATGGTCAGTTCGTGACCGGGGTTGTGGACAATGGCCCAGGGGTGCCACCGGAGCGGGTCAGTGACATTTTCAAGCCTTATGTGACAGGGAAGGCGAAGGGTAGCGGCCTTGGGCTGGCGGTGGTCACCAAGATCATGATGGTTCACGACGGCCAGGTGGAATTGCGCCAACGGGATGGGGGAGCGGAATTCGCGCTCTGCCTGCCTCCGCAGCGTTCCGATTGATGGCCCACACATCGGTATCGTCATTTTAGGGGTATTGAAAAAACCATCGGCATGCCATCCCAGAAAATTCTCATCGTCGAGGACGAAAAAAATCTGCGCAGTGTACTCGCCGCCATCCTGGAGGCCGAGGGATTCTCGACCATACAAACCGAAAGGGCGGAAGAAGCGCTGGCGGTCATGGCTCGGGATATTCCCGTCCTGGTCCTTACGGACCAGCGTTTGCCGGGGATGAGCGGCACCGAACTGCTAAGGCACATCAAGGAACGCTGGCCCGAGATTCCGGTGTTGATCGCCACTGCCTATGGCGAAATCGAACAGGCGGTACAGGCCATCAAGGCGGGCGCGGAGCATTACCTGACCAAACCGGTGGACGAGGGGGAACTTGTCGCGGTCATTCGCCAAGCCCTGAGCCGCCGCGGCTACACCATACCACCCCACCGCCAGGACCTGCCGCGCCACGGCATCATCGGGGAGAGCCTGGGCACCTTCGAGATGCTGGAGATGATTGATCTCATCGCGCCAGCCGCTTCTAGCGTACTTATTACCGGGGAGTCGGGCACCGGCAAGGAGTTGGTCGCCAGGGCGCTACACATCGCCTCGCCGCGGACCCAAGCGCCTTTTATCGCTTTCAACTGCGGGGCCATCCCCCTGGATCTGGTGGAAAGCGAAATCTTCGGGTACGAGAAGGGCGCCTTTACGGGCGCATTGCGCACTCAGGCGGGGAAGTTAGAAATGGTGGGCGCAGGCACGCTCTTCCTGGACGAGGTCGGCGATATGCCGCTGCCCATGCAGGTCAAGCTGCTGCGGGCCCTGCAGGAGCGGGAATACACGCGCCTTGGCGGGCACCAGCCCTTGCGCCTCGCCGCCCGCATCATTGCCGCGACCCACGTGGACCTCGCCAAAGCAGTGGAAGAAGGCAGCTTTCGGGAAGACCTGTATTACCGCCTGAATGTCATCCCGCTGCATATCCCGCCGCTGCGCGAACGGCGTGAGGACATCGCCCCTCTCGTGCGCCATTTTCTGCGCCGGGTCTGCGCAGCCGTCGGAAGGCCTGAAATGGATATCGAGGCCCCGGCGCTGGCCACCATCAGCGCGTATTCATGGCCCGGCAACATCCGCCAGCTCGAGAATATCGTCGAACGGCTGGTGGTGCTCAATCGGAGCGGCACCATACTTACGACCGATCTCCCGAATGAGATGCGTATCGCGGAAACGGAGAGAGCACTCCCCGCCGGCGGGACTTATGGCCTTCACGCGGTAGAGCGCGAAGCGGTCGTTTCGGCCTTGAACAAAACCCACTTCAACCAGAGCCAGGCCGCCATTCTGCTCGGCATCAGCCGCAAGCAACTGCGCACCCGCATGAAAAACCTCGGGCTCATCGGCGACCACGAGGATTTGCTGGGCGGCGAGAAGGAATAACCACGGCAGTTAGGTGGTCGTCTTGGGACGACTTCATATCAACCACCCTAACCCAGCCTGCTGACCTGCTTTACGGCACCGCCGACCATCACACATCCCCCGGGGATGTCAGGCTGTCGGCATAGTCCCTACCTTGGTGTGGTCAAACGTGACCGGAATGGGCACTCGCTGGCCCTTTTGGCACAACTTCACCGTTCAGATGCGCCGTTTGGTTCATTCGCGCGCCCCTTGACCCTCTCCATCATAAGAATATTAAAA
The DNA here is from genome assembly GCA_027445725.1 of Acidithiobacillus sp. The sequence goes on along the minus strand of DAIAVG010000013.1, from coordinate 11,420 downwards.
CAAAACAGCACCCTGCCATCTTCATATAGCTGGCACGATACATGCTATAGATTATAGTCGTAGCCTTATATGTAGGGTGAGAATCGAGAATCTATAGGGGGAAATGCTTTCTATAGGTCTCCGAGTACATACATCACCTATGCTGCGACAGGATTCCTGTTTTCATTTTTGGAGGTCTAACGTGCCGGGTATTGTACATAAAGATATTCCATATAACAAAATTCTTTTGTCTTCACTATTGTTAGCCAGCCTTGGCGGTACCGTCTACCTTACCAGCTCTTGGGATTGGATTATGGCGACCTCGTTAAAAACGGTAAACCCTAACAGTTAGCATTTATATCCATGTTATCGGCTTGGCCAATAGCATGGATATACGCACTTTTATTAACCAACCATTGGTCTGGCTAAGTTTCTGGTGTTGTTGCATTGAGTAGTTAAAGAACTCAGTTTTGGCTATCACGGCCGCCCATGTAATGAAGGATTAAGGCGTTGTAGAACAGCTGAGTAACAGATAACTAAATGAGCACGCCTGGCGCGATGCCTAAAGGAGATCGAGATGAGGAAGGAAAAAAGAACAGTAAAATTTATCAGCTGTGCGCTTGCCTGTGCCGCTCTGGCTACAGGGTCAATAGAATCGGCCAGCGCTGCAAATTGGTTCAAGTTGGAAGGAATTTCTCCACCAAAAGCACCGCTCGTGCACCTCAGCGGATTCATTATCCCGCTATACAAGTATATGAATGGAACCACGGCAGTAAACGGCCAGGTCCCTAAAATCAACTTGGTGGCTCCACAAGACACCTCCAGCAAATCATTTAATATTCTCTTCGCGCACATTATGCTGCGGGGGAACATCAATAAGCATATTTCATACATGATGGCTGGCGAGTTTGGGAACAATCAGTTTACTCACATCGGCGGCAACTACACGCCGCAGCTTATGGATGCCCATGCTACATTTAGTTATATACCTGGTGCCCGCATTGAAGCGGGTATCATCCGCGCACCCGGGGCAGAAGAGGCCATGCAGGGATACCCAAACTTTGCATTTGGATTTAATTATACCACGGTCACCCAACAACTAATATTGCAGCCGTTTTATTCTGCAAACACCACGTATACGTCAGGTCCATACGGCAGCTATTCCGTTCCTGGGACAAACGTATTGGGGAATAATGCGTTCCGGTATCCTGGCGCAGAAGTAATGGATTGGTTTCATGCAGGGAATATGGAGTATGCATATGGGGTTATGGTCGGCAACTTTGGGCGACTAACAGGGACTAACACCTCAAACGGACCACTGGTTGCCGCGCGCCTGCAGGCATCTTACCTTTTAAAGGGATTTGGACCCGATCATGGGCCATTCCGCAGTGATGTGACGGGATTCCTCTGGTATCAGCATGCGAACCCTATTTTTAATGGGCAATCTAACTCCATGACCAGGGATGGCCTTGGCATAACGTATACGCAAGGATACATGCACCGTTGGGGAAGATGGGCGAAGTTCGAATATATGCGCGGTTCCGGGATGATTGATGCTCCTGCAGTATTTAACACATATCTAGCAGCACCACCTACGCTCACAGACGCCCAGATTTACCCTGGAAGTCAGAATAAGGCTAGCGGATATTATGTTTCCGGCGGGCTTTTTGTGACCAACCGTTTGGAGCTTGACCTGCGCTATGACGTCTATGACCGGTTACCCAATATCGCTCCACAGGAGAGAATATTCAAAACCTGGGCGATTGGTGGCCAATATCATATTACAAAGTTTACCAGGGTAATGGTTGATTATTTCGTTAGAAGCGTAAAAATACCTAACCTGTCTAGCATCCCACCTGCACAAAGAGCATTGCCTCAAAGCGTCGCTGGCGCCGCTGACAATGAGATTGCAATTACCGCATTTGTTGCGTTCTGACATTTGAGGGCTTGGCAATCGCAAATCCCCATCGGCCTTGCCGGTGGGGATTTGCTGATTTTTATTCCGCATGCATTGGGCAACCGATGCAAATAATCCTGCCTCCTAAGAGATGTCACAATCGGTTAATGCGGCGTAGCACTCCGCAAAACTGGGGGCTGCGCGAGGAAATGCAGCCAAAACATCAGGATCGAAATGCTCTGGTTTAACCCGTCCATCTCCTTTTAAGATAATATCCGTTGCTCTTTCATGATCAAACGGTTCTTTATAAGGACGCCGACTTCGTAAGGCATCATAGACGTCTGCCAATGCCATCATCCTTGCCGACAGAGGGATCTCATTGCCATTTCTACCGAAAGGATAACCACTTCCATCCCATCGTTCATGATGGCCCAGAGCAATTTCCCATCCCATCTGTAATTCCAGTGAAACGTTGTGTTGGCCAATAATATTAGCGCCGAGCGTGGTGTGCGTACGCATAATGGCCCATTCCGCAACATCCAAGGGACCGGGTTTCAGCAGGACATGATCGGGAATCCCAATCTTTCCTACGTCGTGCATAGGGCTCGCCACAAAAATGAGGTCCACAAAATCTTTCCCCATGCCTAGTTGCTGTGCCAACTCCTTACAATAATAGGCGATGCGCTGAATATGAGCGCCAGTTTCTTCGTCCTTTTTCTCGGCGGCACGCAGAAGAACGTCGATAGTCTGCAAATAACTATCGTGCAGCTGAGCCGTGCGCTGCCGGACGGTGGTTTCCAGAATTTCATTGTTCCGCTGAATTCGATCGCCATAATCCTTGAGCCGCAGAATATTGCGTACTCGCACGCGCAACTCCGCTCGGTCTATCGGTTTGCCGAGAAAATCATCTACGCCGACCTCCAAGGCGCGCAAACGCGTTTCGCGGTCATCGAGGGCCGTGACGACGATGATGGGTAAGTTAGCATAGCGGGAGTCCGCCTTGAGCCGCGCCGCCAGTTCGAACCCACTGATCTGAGGCATCATACCGTCCGTGAGTATCAAGTCCGGTCGGCGGTCCTGAAGCCGCTCCAATGCCTCCTGAGCGCTGGATGTCGCCAGCACCTCATAACCATCGTTCTGCAACAAGGCGGTGAGCAGACGACGGCAACTTCCCTCATCATCCACCACCAAGATCATGGCACGCTGTTCAGGCATCGGCTTCCTCCTACGACTAAAGAAAACGACCCACAATATCTATAAGCGCCCGATGACCTATCGGCTTACTTAGATAGGCATCGCAACCAGCGGCAAAAATGCTTTCCTCATCCCCTTTCATAGCCAAGGCCGTGAGGGCCAGGATGGGAATCCTCTGCGTCGCGGAATCTCCCTTTAGGATGCGGATCGCTGTCAGTCCATCCATGCCAGGCAAATGAATGTCCATAAGAACGAGGTCTGGATGCTCGGCACGGACGATAGCAACACCCTGCTCTGCATCGCCCGCATGCAGAATTTCATAACCGGCCTTGCGCAAGATAATACCCGCAAGCTTATAGTTGACCATATTGTCTTCAATGATCAAAATTCGCTTAGGCACTTCCTTCCCCTTGGCGAGAATGGGCGGTGCTCAATGCGCGGTGCACCTCCCCGAGGAATTGGTCGCGCCTGAAACCCGCCTTCTCCATGATCTTCAGTATATGCCCATTCAGGCGACGGCGGTCCTCTGGCGTAATTATTTTAGCCGTCAAAACCAAAACCGGGATGGCCGCCATGCTTGGGTTTTTCTGCAGCGCGTCCACTACGTCGAAGCCGTTGAATTCCGGCATCATCAAGTCCAGCAGGATAAGATCGGGATGAAGATGTTCTGCCATGGTCACGGCATCCCGCCCGCCGTAAGCACTGATGACCTCGTAACCGCCATTGCTCAGCTGGCGATTAATGATCTCCACCGCCCGCGCATCGTCATCGACCACCAGGATCACGGGGCGATTCTGTTTGGTCACCACAAACCCGAGTTTTCGCAGGATTTCTTTCAGACGTTCCATTTCAACTGGTTTCTGCAGGACTTGAACACTCCCGAGGGAGAAGCCCGAACCCTGTTCTGAATCCATACTGGTAATTACCAACGGGATGGTGGCCAGGCGATCATCCTGGCGCTGGGCCGCAAGAAAATCCCAGCCGTCCTTGCCTGGCGGATTCATCTCCAGAATGATGAGATCTGGGCGCTCTTCACGTGCCATATTTAAACCGCCAACGGAGTCGCGAGCCCAGCGTACGCGAAATCCGTCGCTTCTCAAGTAACCTTGCAGGAGGGTCGCAGTGGCGTCGTCATTCTCTACCACCAAGGCGGAGCGATCGATTTGGGAGGCGAAAACCGCCTTCGCGGGATCCGCCTCTGCAAGAACGGTCTCCTCTCGCCAGGGAATCCAGACATGAAAGGTCGACCCTTCCCCAAGCGCACTTTCCATGGTTACTCGCCCACCGTGCAGTTCTGCCAGACGTTTGACAAGGGAAAGACCGAGGCCAGTACCTTCATAGCGGCGATCCAAACCACTGTCAGCCTGGACAAAAGGTTTGAAAAGCCGACCCTGGTCTTTTTTCGCGATACCGATACCCGTATCGGCCACACTGATTTCCAGCCAACCGGGGTAGGCGGCATATTCAGGGCCGGACAGATCGCTTCTTCTGCGCCCGCAGAGCGTTACCTGACCGCCCTCGGGAGTAAATTTCACGGCGTTGGACAGCAGGTTGTACAGAATCTGCTTGGTCTTGCGCGCGTCCAGGTAAACGGGAGGAAAATCTGGTTCCACTTCGAGGTTCAGTCGAATCTGGTGGGCCACTGCCTTCTCCCTGACAATTCCCAAAGAACCCTGGAGCAAATCGTGGAGGTTCGTCGCTTCCAACTCCAGCTTCATCATGCCCGCCTCCACTTTCGAGAGGTCCAGGATATCGTTGATGAGAGAGAGGAGATGCTGGCCGCTTTCAAAAATATCCTCGGTGGCATCTTTTTGTTCAGGGCTAAGATCACCCATGACGCCGTCCTTCAACAACTCGGAAAAACCGATAATGGCATTGAGGGGGGTACGCAACTCATGGGACATGTTGGCCAGAAAGTCGGACTTGGCCTGATCTGCCATGCGCAGCAACTGATTTCTCTCCAGCAACTCTTCGCTTTGTTTACGCAACTCAACGGCCATGATTTGCTGGTTTTCTTTCTGGGCGATATGGTTGAGGGCAGCGCCCATCTCTAGGGAAAGCTTATCCAGGAAGGTGGTCTTCCTCTCGCTTAGCGCTTGTAGCGAGGCCACCACCAGCACCCCGAATCGCTGCTCCTGATAACGGATCGGCACCATGGCGATCTCTGCAGGTCGAAACTGACAGACCCCTGCGTCCACCAGAAACCCAGAGTTGTCATCGGGTTGTCGCAAGCGTTGTAGATGGTCTGACACAGCCGCTTCGCCCAGAACCCCCTCTCCACGCTGAAAACTGGTTGCCAGTTGTCTATCGGTGCCCCGGTGCGCAGCCAGAACAAAGTGGCCTTGCCATTCGTCGTAGCGATAAAATGCAGAGACCGGGAAGGGATGATTCTCCGCCAGGATGCTCAGAACTTGTTGAAGGATCTCGGTTAACCCAAAACTGGAACCACTAAAGAGTGCAAGAATCTGTCCTTGACTGCTTTCAATACGCAGGGATTCTTCCAGCCCTCTTTCCGCTTCGCGACGCTCACGCCCCTCTTTTCTAATTTGCCAAAAGAGTCCGGTAAGCAGGGCAATCAGCAAGACAACCGTGATTCCGATGGCCCATAACGTTGCCTCGCCCGCCTCTTGGGCCGCCTCGGTGCGTTTCTTGAGCAGACCGCTTTCGGTCGCACGCATCTTCTCGACCAGATCGTGCACCGCTGTCATTTCGGCGATCCCTTCGCCCGCACCAAGCATCGCCTGGGCCGCCGGAAGGCCCTGCTTTTCGTAAGCGTCAAGAACACTGTCAAGAATCTCTAAACGTCTCTGCGCCTGCTGCCGTAGCGCCACCGCCCGACGCACTTCGAGTGGGTTGTCCGTCACCTTGTTCGGCAAATCATCCAGCACCGTCTGAAAACGCTGGATTGCATCCTGACGTTCCTGGAGATAGAAAGAATTGCCAGTAAGGAGATAGCCGCGCTGCGCAGTTTCCGCCTCATTGATCAGCGCCCAACAGCGGTCAAGGCTCCGTAGCACCGTCTGAGTGTGCTCCACCCAATAAGAGGCTCGGACATAGCCAGCTGCGGTGCGAAAGGCCAGAGCCCCCACCAGGATAAGCGCCAACACGGCTAGGCTAAAGCCTACCAGTATTTTCTTTTCTGTCGAGAATACGGAGTCCATTCCATAGGATAGCGACTCTCTTCAAATAAGTTAAGTTTTTGGATGAGTCCCGCTTTATTTCCCGATACAAAAGCGCGAAAAAATCTCGCCGAGAATATCTTCTACATCCATACGGCCGGTGATGCTGGCCAGCGCCACAGCGGCCTCACGCAGAGACTGAGCGACCAGTTCGGGGACATCCCCCAGTGGGGACATGCCGCGCGCGGCGCCGAGCTGGTGCAGGCAGTTTTCCAGCGCTTCGACGTGGCGGCGGCGGGCACTGAAGGGGCAACTGTCCCCCGGTACGCCGAGTGCTTCAATCAAGCCGCGGTGCAATACGTCGAGGCCCTCGCCAGTTTGCGCGGAGACGGCAATAGCCACCTCACCTGCAGGGGTAAAGGGTGGGACGGGAACCAGATCCAGCTTGTTCCAGATGATACGGCGCGGTCCTTCCGGCAAATCGCGCAGGATGGCTTCGTCCTCCGCCTGCCATCCCGTGCTCGCATCGGCCACCAGCAGGATCAGTTGCGCATTGTGCAGTATGTTGCGGGCGCGGGCGATGCCTTCCGCCTCCACGGCATCCGTGGCCGCGCGCAACCCGGCGGTATCGATGAGCTCCACCGGCAGGCCGTCGAGGACGATTTCTTCGCGGAGCAGGTCGCGGGTGGTGCCGGGGATGGCGGTGACGATGGCCGATTCGCGCTGGGCGAGCGCGTTCATCAGACTGGATTTGCCGACGTTGGGTCGTCCGGCAAGCACCACGCGACCGCCGCGGGCGAGTCGGGCGCCCTGTTGTGCTTGCTTGAGCAGATGGGCAATCTGGCCTTCCAGCCGCATCAGGCCATCGGCGATGGCCTGTTCGTGGGCATCGCCGAGGTCTTCTTCACTGAAATCCAGTCCGGCCTCGGCGAGGGCGAGGAGTTGCAAGAGCTGGCCATGGATGCCATCGACCGCCTGCGAGAAGGCACCCTCCAGGCTCGCCGCTGCGGCTCGTGCCTGGGCGTCGCTACGGGCGTGGATGAGGTCGGCAATCGCTTCGGCCTGAGCAAGATCAAGACGACCGTTGAGAAAGGCCCGTTCACTGAACTCGCCGGCACGCGCCGCCCGCGCACCCAGAGCGATGGCCTCGGTGAGCAGGCTGGCGAGGGCCAACGGGCTGCCATGGCCCTGCAGTTCAACGACGGTTTCACCGGTGTAACTGTGTGGGGCGGGGAAATAGAGGGCTATACCATGATCGATAATACTGCCGTCGCGAGCGTGAAAGCGGCGAAAATGGGCATGGCGGGGTGCCAGTGATTTTACTTTTGATCCGCCGCAGAGTGCCGTCGCGATGGACAAGGCCTCTGGTCCAGAAAGGCGCAAAATGCCAACGCCGCCTTCTCCTGGCGGCGTGGCAATCGCGACAATAGTGTCTCCCTGTTGGTAGTCCATGCCCTTAACTCAACACGGACTGTTCCACCCTAGTCCTTGGCCGCCATGATATGGCGGGTGATCAAGTACTGCTGGCCGATGGAGACCAAATTGTTGGTCAGCCAGTACAGTACCAGACCCGCCGGGAAGAAGGAGAAGAATACCGCGAAGATCACCGGCAGGGCGGACATGATGCGCTTCTGCATCGGGTCCACTGGTGCCGGATTGAGGCGCTGCTGGAAGAACATGGACACGCCCATGAGCAGGGGCAGGATATAGTAAGGATCCGGTATGGCCAGATCATGAATCCAGAGGATAAAGGGCGCCTGCCGCAGGGACACACTCTCCACCAGCACCCAGTACAGGGCCATAAAGAAAGGCATCTGCAGCACGATGGGCAGGCAGCCCGCCATGGGGTTCACCTTTTCGCTGCGATATAACTCCATCATGGCCGCGCCAAGTTTCTGGCGATCGTCACCAACCTCCTTCTTCAGTTTCTCCAGCTTGGGCTGCAACTTGCGCATGTTGGCCATGGAGCGGTAACTGATAGCTGAGGGGTAGAAGAAGATGGACTTGACCACTATGACCAGCAGGATAATCGCCAGACCCCAGTTGCCGACCAGTCCATGGAACCAGGTCAGCACCACGTGCATGGGCTCGGCGATGACGGAGAACCAGCCGTAGTCCACGGTCTGCTCCAAGCCGCGGCCCATGGCAGCCAAGGTCTGCTGCTGCTTCGGTCCAAGGAAGAGTTGCTGGGTGATGGTGGTGCTCTGGCCGGGTGCCAGGATCGGCAGCGGAGTACTGGTGCCGGCGACATAATTGGCACCCGAGGGGCGCGCATAGACTTGGGTCTGGGCATGCTCTGGTGGCAGGATGGCGGCAAGGAAATAATGATCCATCATCCCTGCCCAGCCGGGGCCCGCCTTTAGCACTGGATGATCACGGATGTCGCTAAAACTCTGCTCGCTGAAATTGCCCTTATGCATGAGCACCGCACCGGTAAAAATCGACATAAACATGTGGCTTTTGGCACGGTCATTGCGCAGGAACTGGTCAAAATAGCTGCCACTCCAAGGCGCAGAGCCGCTATTGGTGATGGTGATGTGTTCCTCCACCACATAGCTGTCGGGCTGGAATGTCCATGTTTTTTTGACGGTCAGGGGACCGGCCTTGCCGGTGAGGATGATGGGCTGGCCATCGGCGCTCTGAACGGCAGGAACGGCAAACTGGGCAACCAGGGTCTGTCCGTCGCTGCTGACGAAACCACTCTGCTGTATGGTGAGCCTAGCGGCTGCCGTGTCGAGAATCGGGTAAGGTGCGGGATTATCCACCGCCTGCGGATAATGACGCAGGCCAAGGTTTTGAATATCACCGCCGTTCAGGCCGATCTGGCCAGTGAACACCGGTGTCTGGAAAGGCACCGTGGGTCCTGTCGCCGGTCGGAAACTGGTACTGACCGGCGCGACTATCGGTGTGGTCACTGCCGCTGGCGCGGAAGCCCCAGCGGGTGTTGGCGTGCTGGGAGTCGTAACGCTTTGGTGGACGGCAGTCGGCGTAACCGGTTTCGGCGCATTCTGTTCCTGCCATGCCTGAAACAGCAGGAAAATGACCACAGCGAGTGCAAAGGCAAGAATAGTCTTCTGAGTATCCATGGGGCCCCAAGGCGTTTTAAGGAACGGGATCGACACCGCCGGGCTGCCAGGGATGGCAGCGGCTGATGCGTTTGATGCCCAGCCAGGAACCCTTGGCAATGCCGTAGCGTTCGATGGCCTGACAGGTATATTCGGAACAGGTCGGGTAAAAGCGGCAGTGGTGTCCGAGCATGGGGCTGATGACATACTGATAGCCGCGCACCACAACGACGGCCACGCGCCGTGCGCTCATGCCTTCCCCAGCAATTGCTGGAAATAGACGCCCATGGCCCGCATGCTGAGTTGCCGGGCACCCGCCCGCGCCACGACCAACACATCCCGCCCCTGTGCGCGCGTCGGCTGTTGGCGAAAGGCTTCGCGCAGGCGCCGCTTGACGCGGTTACGGACTATGGCATTACCCACCTTGCGGCTCACTGCCAAACCCAGACGAGGGTGCGGCAATTCGTTATGCAAAGTGTAGATCACCAATTCTGGGAAGACCTTCTTACGCCCCTGCTTGAGGGTGCGCTGGATGGCCGCCTTCTGGCGGAGGCGATCCTCGCGGGTAAAACGATGAGGATGCACCTGCGCCGGGTTCATCGGCTTACGGGCAGAGACGCTGACGGCCCTTGGCACGGCGTCGCTTGAGTACGAGACGGCCGGATTTGGTGGCCATGCGGGCACGGAAACCGTGGGTCCGTTTACGGTGAACGACGCTAGGCTGAAAAGTACGCTTCATGAGACACTTCCTGCGGATAATTCTTAAGGGCTGAGAAGATAAGGAGATGCTGCACAAAAGTCAAGGCGCCAAGCCGCATTTCCGGGACTCAATGGCCCGCATCCTCTGGAGATACGGGCCATCCGGCGTTACCCGAGAAAAGGCCTTAGCGCACGATGGGCTTGTAACGCAGGCGGTGGGGCCTGGCGCCCTCCTCACCCAGGCGACGCTTTTTGTCGGCCTCATACTCATGGTAGTTGCCCGCAAAGAACTCCACATGGGCATCGCCTTCAAAAGCGATGATGTGGGTGGCGATGCGGTCGAGGAACCAGCGGTCATGGGAGATGACCATAACGCTGCCGGCGAACTCCAGCAGGGCATCTTCCAGCGCGCGCAGGGTTTCCACATCGAGGTCGTTGGAAGGTTCATCGAGGAGGAGGACGTTGCCGCCGGCGATGAGGGTCTTGGCCAGATGCAGGCGACCGCGCTCACCGCCCGACAACTGCCCCACCAGCTTTTGTTGGTCGGCACCCTTGAAGTTGAAGCGGCCGCAATAGGCGCGGGATTGGATTTCAAACTTGCCGACGGTGAGAATGTCCAGTCCACCGGAGACTTCTTCCCAGACGTTGTTTTTGGCGGCGAGCGCATCGCGGGACTGATCCACATAGGCCAGTTTGACGGTGGAGCCGAGGACGACTTCACCGCTATCCGGTGTTTCCTGGCCCACAATCATGCGGAAAAATGTCGACTTACCGGCACCATTGGGGCCAATAACACCGACAATGGCGCCCGGCGGCACTTTAAAGCTGAGCTTCTCAAAGAGCAGCTTGTCGCCGAAGCCCTTGGTCACGTCACGGAACTCGATCACCTCGTTGCCGAGACGTTCCGCCACCGGGATGAAAATCTCCTGGGTTTCGTTGCGGGTCTGGTATTCGTAGGAGCTCAGTTCTTCAAAGCGGGCCATGCGCGCCTTACTTTTGCTCTGGCGGCCTTTGGCGTTTTGACGCACCCATTCCAGCTCGTGCTGCATCGCCTTGAGGCGCGACACCTCGGTTCTGGCCTCCTGCTCCAGGCGTTTTTCTTTCTGCTCCAGCCAGGCGGAGTAGTTGCCCTTGTAAGGGAAGCCATGACCACGATCCAACTCCAGAATCCACTCGGCGGCGTTGTCGAGAAAGTAACGATCATGGGTGACGGCGACCACGGTGCCGGAGAAACGTTGTAAATATTGCTCCAGCCAGTCTACCGATTCGGCGTCCAGATGGTTGGTGGGTTCGTCGAGGAGGAGCATGTCGGGGCGGCTGATGAGCAGACGGCAGAGGGCGATACGGCGCTTTTCACCACCGGATAACGGGCCAACCAAGGCGTCCCAGGGGGCGAGCCGCAGGGCGTCAGCGGCGACTTCCATCTGTTGCGCGGCCTGATGGCCATCACTGGCGGCGACAATGGCC
>DAIAVG010000012.1 GCA_027445725.1 Acidithiobacillus sp. | reverse complement strand
CAGGCGCAGAGCGCTCGCACCTGTATAAAGCAAGGTAGCCGGTCGTCGATCGCTGCGCTGGTAGTGCGGGTACAGGAATACCCCAAAAAAATTGGCAAAATTATGTAAGAGATCACCCCTTGCCATTGCCAGAGCATTATCAGAAAAGCACGGTTGCCAGTCTACTTCTGGCGCATCTGCAGCCATTGCGCGAATGACTGCCGGGTCGCGGGGAAACAGTGAACTGCCGCTCATGCCGTTGCGTTCCCAAGTCACCCAATCCGGCCGGAGATAACCAAAATCGGTGACGGTAATCTTGACCCCCATTTCCAAGGCAATATCGACGGCCTCCCGGTGATACCGACGGTGTTCACCCAACAGCACGAGATCACTAACGCCCTGAGTGCGCATGAAAGTTCTGACGAAGTCGGGCCAGGTTGCCAGCGTGCCTCGGTAATCCAATGCATTTTCTCCGGGCCAGAACAGTTGATCGCCGGCACATAGGTTGATACGGGTTGCGCGGCAGCCGTGATTTTCCAGTTTTTGTGCAATGCGATAAAAAAAAAGCGATGGCATCCCCTGAAGAAAAAGGACATGCCTACAGGTTTGGGCACTCACGGGCGAAAAGTCCGTAGGTACCAGTTTATGGATTGGGCCATCGCCTGGTCGTAGTCGACTGTGCCGACCGGTGCGCCGGCCGCAGCGAGTTTTGCCGCAGAATGACCGCAACTGCGTCCGAATAGGCGTATCAGAAGACGGTGCAGCAGTGGCTCCTGGCGCAAACCGAGCCATCGATAAGGAGATTCAATGACCGATGCCGCAGCATTGGCTATGCCGTAGGGTAAATTGATGGTCCATCCTTTACCATGAATGCCGCTACGAAAGTCTTCCAAAAAGCGATGCCAGGTGATTTGCGAAGGATCATTGACGTTAAAAGTTTCACCTGCGGCTTGATGCGCATCTGCGGCCCAAAGCATCGTATCCACCAGATTGCCGACATACAAAAAACCGGCATCCACTTTCCCCCGATGAATGGTAAGCATAAGTCCTGAGCGCAACTCATGTCCGATTCGCTCTATAAATGGACTACGTGGCCCCATGACGTTAGTTGGACGCAATATTACAAAGGGCAAAGCCATGGCTTGCGCCCGAGCGCGAAGCAGTGCTTCACCGCGAAGTTTGCTATCCCCATAACCAAATCCTGGCGCACGGGTCGGGCAGCTTTCGTCACACGGATTCACGGGAAAGCCATAAACATCCACGGTTGATAGATGCACAAAGCGGCGGGGCAGGGTGCCGGAGTCGGATATCGCATCCAGCAGATGGCCCAGTCCCTCTACATTCGTCTTTTCATAGTTTTCTGGGTGATCCCAGGTGCTGACATTGGCCGCACAATGGAATACGGTGTCGACGCCTTTGACGGCGGCATGCAAAGTTTCGGTTTTCTCCAGGTCACCCGCACAGATTTGGGTGGCCAGGCGTAGCGGAATGTTCAGGCGCAGTGGATTGCGCACCAGTAAGCGTACCGTTTTGCCCTGGGATATCAGTCGTTCGGCCAGATGACTGCCAATAAATCCGGTGGCACCTGTCACCAGAACCGGTTTATCTGCGGTCATGATGGGTTTCCTTAATGGCTGCCGCCTTGAAAACAGGGCGGGGGTGGGTTTCTGGGATATGATTTAACAGGCGGTAGCCCAGGCCCACAAAAGGATTGATAAAGCTCCATGTGGCCCGCAGCGCCATCTGGATGGGCACCACTTCGGCGCCCAGATCCTGCTTGATGGCGTAGGTCGTCAGTCCCATCTCCAGTTGTTTGGCCCCCAGGAGTATGGCCGACTCGACAACGGTGTAGGCAATATAAATATACAGACTGTCGTTGGCTGCCACCTCGCGCCCGACATACAGCCAGCGCAACATTTCTCCATCCATCAGGAGGAGCGCGTGTCCGACCAATTCCTCGTCCTTGTAAAAAAGCAGTACCTTGGAGTCGCTGCCCATTTCCTGCGATAAGGTCCGGTAGAACTCCGGTGTCAGCACTTCACGTTGGAATTCCTTGGCGTGCGTATGGACCACCATCCATTGCCGACAGAGGATATCGGCCATGTCAGCAAAATCATCCACCAGCTCGTGATGTACCCCCGCCTCTATATTGCGCTTCAGATGTTTTTGCAGTTTGCTACGGTAGTAACTCCGCATGGACTGGCGATATGCCTCCGGTGAAGCCCAGATGATATCCATGTAGGTATTGGGCAAGCTCTCTATCCAGTGATAACCCCGTTTTTGGAGTGGGTCACGGAACTTCTGTGCATTGGGTTCAAAATCTCGCAGAATAATCAGCAGATGACCATCGCGGCGAGCTGTTTGCTGCAAAATATCCATAATGGATTCCAGCAAACGTTCCCGCGAAGTGGACGAAACGAACGGCGGGCTGGTAATGGTGACCGGGGTGCCACATTCCAGCATTTTCAATTTCAGGAAGCCGGGCCAGATGCTGCGGACCATATTCAGTAGGAAACGGACGGATCTTGGTGCAAAAATGGCGATATCGGTAGTGACGGAATAGAAGCTGACGATCCCGGCCGGGGTGTCATCATCCTCCAGAAAAAGTACATGGCTATAGGTAAAATCATTCAGATCTGATTGCTCCACCACAGACCAGAAGGCCCGGGACATCGTTACGCTGCCCTGAGCATTCAGGGCATCCCAAACCTTTTCTGGAACGTCGCCTATGCGGGTAAATACGATGCTTTTCAATGCGTCCTCTTCATGGCCGACTATTGTTTTGCGGCGATACAAGCTTCAGTAATTGATCAGCATACGCTCATCTTCCTGAAGAACATCTATGCAAAAGAGCGTACATGATATCGAGCATTTATGTAGAAGACAGGGCTTTTTTTAGCGCGATCACCGTCTTGTCGATGTCTTCCACGCTATGGGCAGAACTGAGAAAAAAGCGCAGACGCGCCTGCTTTTCGGGGACTGCCGGATATAAGATCGGCTGCACATGGACCCCCTGTTTCAGCAGAACTGCAGCAAGTCGCACGGACTCCAGCGAGTTGCCGAGAATGACGGGGGTGATGGCAAGTCCTGCGCTGTAACCGGTCTTCAGATCCAGAGCCCGGGCCTGCTCCAGAAAATAAGTGCTGCGGGCATGCAAGGTTGCTACCCGCTGTGGTTCGGCGCGCAGGATCTTGAGCGCTGCCGTTGCAGCGGCGGCCACCGGTGGTGACATTCCTACGCTGTATAAAAAACCCGGTGCGAGATAGCGCAGGTTCTCAATCAGGGCGTGCTCACCCGCCACATAGCCACCGCAGGCTGCAAGGGTTTTGCTCAGAGTACCCATCCAGATGTCCACATCGTGGGCATCTGCGCTGAAGTGCTCACGGATGCCGAGACCTTGCATACCGAGTACGCCGAAGGAGTGGGCTTCATCCACCATCAGCCAGGCACCATACTGTTTTTTCAGTTTAATCAGCTCGGGAAGGTCGGGAAAATCACCATCCATGCTATACAGTCCCTCCACCACGATGAGCAAGCGCTCAACCTGGTGGCGGTGGCGTCCAAGCAGTTGTTCCAAAGATTCGAGATCATTATGGCGAAAGCTGAGCCGTTGCGCGCCTGCGAGCTGAATGCCCATCAGAATGCTGTTGTGGGCATATTCGTCATGCAGCACCATGTCTTTCGGCCCCAGCAAGTGGCTGATCACGCTGACATTGGTGGCGTGACCGCTGACCATCACCAGGGCATCGTCCACTCCGTAGGTGGCAGCGATCAGGTTTTCCAGTTCACGGTGCAAAGGCCGTTCGCCAGCCACGATGCGGCTGGCCGAGACGGAGGTTCCATAACGTTCTATGGCCGCCTTGGCCGCCGCATTGACCGCCGGATGCCCGGACAGACCCAGATAATTGTAGCTGCCATAATTGATGACCTGCTTGGTGCCGATTGCACTATGGGCAGAAGCGGTCCCTTCATGCACATGGAAAAAAGGGCTTTCTACGCCCAGGCGCTGGGCACCGTCTTGCATCAGACGAACCTGCTGATAGCCCGGCTGCCGGTCAAAACGGGTAAAGCTTTCGGGGGTCGCGTGATGATGAATGGACAGGGGGGTCGTATGGCCTTTTGCCAATTGATCCATCCGCCTTTCGAGCCCTTTTTGGATCAGCCGCTCCTTTACCTGGGCCGCAAGGCTGCGGGGGTTCCGGCTCATCTCAATGGCTCCCTGCAGATAGGAGGCGGCCGGCATCGGCGCTACCGGATACTACGCCGTGTGCATCGGCCAGATGCTGAAGTTGCTGGGCTCCGAAATCCAGCCTGAGGGCATCGCCTTCGTCAGCAGCCTCCTTCAGCAACATATGCGCCAGACGCTGGGCGAGTCGTGCCGACGTCGGTCCTTCGCTCAGCAGAAAAGCCGGCAGTTTGACACCTAGTCGTTCCTCCAGGGCCAAAGCCAGTTCCACCCCCATCAGAGAGTCCAGGCCCAATTGCGCCAGGTTTTGGTCATTGGTGATCTTTTCAGGAGCCAGACGCAAAATCTGCGCGACTTCCCGTCGCACCAGATCGCTGAGGAACGTCTCCGCCGCATTTGCGGGTAAGGTCAACGGGTGTGCGCGCAGATCCAAATCCATTTCATGACCATCATCCGCTATGCTGCCATTCAGTGCGGCAAAGCGGGGCGCGGAGGCGTTCGGCAGGAAACGACGCACGGCCCGCCAGTCGAAATCCGCCACCACCAGACCGGAACGATCACTGGCGAGTAATGCTTCCAGTGTATCGAGGGCGCCGCCTGCGCTCAGCGCTGCACCTCCCAAACGTTGCTGCAGGAGATCGCGGGTTTTCTCGTGGCGTGTGAGATAACCGACATCGCCGATAGCACCCCAGCGTACCGCCACAGCGGGTAATCCCCGGGCGCGACGGTAGCGGGCCAATCCCTCCAGCCAGGTATTGGCGGCCACATAAGGGGCCTGGCCTGGGTTGCCGAGGAGGGTGGTGATGGAGGAGTACAGCACAAAAAAGTCCAGGGGCATGCCGAGGCTTTGTTGGTGGAGGTTCCAGGCTCCGGCGACTTTGGGGGCCAGGACGCGTTGAAGGTGTTCCATCGTCAGATTTTCCGCCAGGGCATCGTCAATCACTGCGGCCGCATGGACGATACCGCGTAAAGGACGCGGTTGCTCACGGATAGCTTCAAACAGCGCCTCTACCTGACCGTGATCACTGACGTCACAAGCTCGATAGCAGATCTCAGCGCCCTGCGCCTGCATCGCCTCTATGGTTTCTGCCGCGGCGGTGTCCGGGGCTCCGCTGCGGCTGACCAATATCAGATGCCGTGCGCCGCGCTCCGCCAGGCGGCGAGCTGTGGCCAGACCAAAGCCGCCAATACCGCCGGTAATCAGATACGTTCCGTCAGCGTCCAGCACCATGTGCGGCAAAGGTGCATGCTCCGGATGAAGGGCAACAGCCATGGGCGGTTGCAGATCCACGACCACCTTGCCGATTTGCCGCGCCTGCTGCATATGGCGAAATGCTTCCACTACCCGGTCTGCCGGAAAGCGGGCGACGGGTAGAGCGAAAAAATCACCCTGCGCGAAATGTGCCATGATTGCAGCAAAAAGACGGCGGGTGAGGGCGGGTCGCCCTGCCAGCAACTGGTCGGCGTCGATGCCGAAATAGCTGAGATTGTTCCGGAAGGGACGTAGCCCCACAAGCGTGTTTTCGTAAAAATCCCGTTTGCCGAGCTCCAGAAAGCGCCCGAAGGGACGCAATATCTGTAGATTACGCCGAATGGCTTCCCCGGATAGGCTGTTCAGTACGACATCGACTCCTTCGCCGCCCGTGTCCTGCAAGATGGCGTCTGCAAAATCCAGAGACCGGGAATCATAAACATGCGGCACGCCGAGCAGACGCAAAAAATCCCGTTTTGCCGGCGACCCGGCCGTGGCGTAAATCTCTGCGCCCAGCATTTGGCTGATCTGGATCGCCGCAATGCCCACGCCTCCGGCACCACCATGAATCAGTACCCGTTCGCCCGTCTCCAGCCGTGCCATTTCCTGCAAGGCATACCAGGCCGTAAAAAATACCGTGGGGATGCTCGCTGCAGAGGCCATCTCCATGGCCGCGGGGATAGCGGTGATGGCGGTTTCGAGGGTGCATACCTGCGTAGAGAAGCTCGACGGTGCAAAACCCATGACGGCATCCCCGGGTGTCCAGCGCGTGACCTTTCGCCCGACTTCAAGCACCCGTCCGGCAAATTCCAGACCCAGACCCGGACCAGAGAATCCGCTTTCGAGGGCTTCATCCGAGAGCATGCCCAGGGCATACATGACATCGCGGAAGTTGAGTCCGGTATAGGCGACCGCCACCCGTACTTCATGATCCGCCAGAGCAGGCAGACGGCATGTCATCCATTGCAGATTGCGCAGCTGTCCGGGCATGGAAAAGCGCAATTGCCGGCATGGCGCCGTTTCCGTCCCGGTTGATGGCGCTGTCCTACCGGCAGCCGTTTTCACGGGCAGAGCGACTTCGCGCACCCGGGGTACAAAGCGCGCTCCGTCCGGATCAATGACCATCTCCGTTTCCGTGTCTGGCATCCGTAAGAAGCGCAGTAGATGGTCCGTCTGTGCGGTGGTGAGAGGCTGCAGCCCCCGGTCAATGATCCTGAGCGACAACTCGGGCCATTCATTTTGCAGGCTGCGCGCAAAACCGCAGAGCGCCGCCGCGTTCAGAGCAGTTGCCGATGCGCCATTCCCATGGGCGTCGGCATGTGTCGCCTGTATGCCTCCTGCACTCAGAACATACACGGGCACCACCGGCGTGCGGCGTACTGCCCATTTGCCGATCAAGGTCAGTGTATCGCAAGCCTGAGTCAAGCCGGATACAGGAAACGTGGGCTCATCTGCGGGCAGATCGACGTAAATAATTCCGGATAGTGGTCCTTGTGCTGACAGATCGTCGGCCATGCCATCCGCTGCCCCTCCATATGCGAAGCGGGTGTTCAGCCCGGCTTGTTGCAGCGCCGCCATCAATATGCCCAGATCGGGATGATCCGGCGTCGGGGTTGGTGCCACCAGCAGCCAGCTACCGACCGAAGCGTCCAGGCAGGGAAGGTGAACCAGTGCGGGTTTGGACAGTAACAGCGTATAGGGCCCGGTGAGTGAGTCATCCGCGCTAACCGGCGTGCGGTTGGTGAGGCCTCTTTGCGTCAACCATTCGAGGCAGATTGCGCGGGTCAACAAGCTCCCGGTTTGGGGGCTGAGCGTTTGCCACCAGCTTTCCGGATGCGACCCCTGGAGCATGAGCAAGCCGCCGTCGGCGAGGGTTTGCAGGGCGGCATTCAGCATCTGCCATTGCTGCTCCGCTTCCGGATGGTCCAGCTTTAGCCAGAGCAGATCGACGGGGGGAAGATCCGGAGTATCCAGCGGCAGGGTAAGCCAGCCCTTATCTTCGCCGGAATCTTCGGTAACCGATGTGAGATGGAAAAAACTGAAACGGGGGTCGTCCTGCAATGCGGCGCTGAGCCCGGGAAGAGCCTCGGCGGCGGCCGCACTGATTTCCGCCACGCGGATGGGTCGGGAAGAGGGCAATTGCCGGCGCATCAACGTGATTGCGTCGCCCAGGAACGCTATCAGCGTTGGAGTCAGGGTCTGGAGAATGGCTTTTTGGGCTGCCGGGATGAAATCCATGGGGTGGAATGCTTCGCCCCGTCCCGCCTGGTGCAGTCCCCACCGCCCCACCTGCAGAGTCATCGGAAAAAACTCCGGGTAATCCTGTAGCAGGGTGTGCCAGATATCCGCCGCCTGAACCTCTTCATCGTTCTGACCCGCCAGTTCTTCGGCATAGCTGTGCAGAAGGCCTTCCAGCAGAGGCGAGTATTCGTTGACGTAACGGTCGACGGCAGGGGTATCGCTTGAGGCTACCCGCCATAGGTTGGTTATTTCGTCCGCGGGCAAAGCGGAGATCGCGTCGGTCGCCTGAGGACATGGCACCAGCACGCTGTCCAGGAAGCGCAGACGTTCTGTTTCGTGATGCTGCAAACGTACCCGGCGCAGCCGCACCCCTTCCGCATGGGCTATCAAGGCCCCTTGCAGGTCAAAGAGCAGCACATCCGCGAGCAAGGATTGCGGCGACTGACGGCGTACCCGAATCTGCGCCCAAAGTTCGCGGCCTGCCTCCCGCAAGATGGTCAAGCGCTCCATGCGTACAGGTACAAAACCCCAGCCGATGTCCCCCGTCCCTCGTTGTGCCAGCCAGTCGGCGAACAACTGCAGCGCGCCATCCAGCAAGGCGGGATGCAACAGGAACGCCTCCGCATCGGTATGGGTCAGCGTTAGCCGAGCCACAACACCGTCCGCCGTTAACCAACCCTGTTCCACCGTTTGAAAGGCCGGACCATAAAGCAAGCCCACATGCTGGGTGAGGGCATAATGCGCGCTACCCGTAAAATCGGGTGCTTGCTCTGCCACCTGCGCGATGCCGGTCATTGCGATGGCCGGTTCCCGCATCGGGTGTTTTCCCGTGCGCACCCGGGCCTTTGCGTGGAGGGTCCAGTCCGCCTCCATCTGCGTCCGCGCCTGGATGGTTGCCCATCCATCGTCCGCGAGACTCAGGCGCAGGACCTTGCTGACCCCGTCCTCCAACAGCAAAGGCGCCTGGATTTCCAGCTCCTCCACAATCCAGGCTTTTGTATCCGGGTCGCACTCGCGTGCTGCCGCCAGAAACATTTCCGCATAAGCCGCGCCGGCGAAGACGATGCCATCACCCACCTTATGGTCCGCCAGAAAGGGCAGGCGTTGCATATCAATGATCTGTTCCCATTCGCCCGGATGCTGCGGTACGGGATGTCCCAGCAGAGGATGCACGGGATAACGGTACAGCGTACCCGCGGATTCGGAGGTCACCGCATGCCAGTGACGCTCCCGCTCCCATGGATAGTGGGGGATGTCGACGGCTACTGATGGTGCCTGCGGATAATGGTTTTGCCATTGAGGTGCCATGCCCGCCAGC
This sequence comes from Acidithiobacillus sp., assembly GCA_027445725.1. Next base: position 7,917 of record DAIAVG010000012.1, on the reverse strand, counting down.
CAGATGGCTGAGGCTGTCTGCCAGATGGCCTGTGGCTGGTCTTCATTGCGCCGTAGCGTCTCGATGACCTGGCCTTCGTGTCCCGCGGCATTCAGGGTGTCTTGCAGATAGTTGCGGAGAATGGGGTGCCCACCCAGTTCCACAAAGAGATTCCATTCGGGCAAAAGGGCCGCGGCGGCCTGTTGAAAACGCACTGGCTCGCGAATGTTGCGCCACCAGTAATGGGCGTCCAAGTCCTCACCAGCGACTGCGTTGCCAGTCACCGCAGAGAGAAAGGGGATACGGGAAGGACTCGGATGAATATCCGCCAAGACACGCAGCAAATCGTCCCGCAAAGGATCCATGCGGGCGCTATGGAAAGGATAATCGATTTCCAGGCGTTTAAAACCGGTACCCTGGGCTCGCAGCTGCCGTTCCAGCGTGTCCACCGCCGCTTCCGGCCCGACCACGGTGGCCCCGCGCGGACTGTTCCATGCGCCGACGCTGATCTGCTCCGCCAGGCCCCAACTTGTCAGCCAGCCGCCAACCGTATCGCCATCACTGGCGACGGCGGTCATGCATCCTTGACCGCGGGACTGCCCCTGCAGGCGACTGCGTTCAAATATGATCTGTACGGCATCCCTCAGCGACAGGCTGCCGCAGGCCCAGGCGGCGGCGACTTCACCGACGCTGTGGCCGGTCACTGCGACCGGCTCGATCCCTTCTGCGCGCAGCATGGCCGTGATACCGACCTGCAAGGCGAAGAGGGCGGGCTGTGTATGTTCCGCCAGCGCATAGCGGCCGCTGCCCAATGTGCCGGCCAATTCATCGCGCAAAGCATAGCCCGCCATCGGCGCGAAATAGCGATCCACCTCGGCCAATGTCGCCGCGAATACGGGATCTTCGAGCAGGGCATGGCCCATGCCATCCCATTGACAACCATTGCCCGAGTATACAAACACCGGGCCACGGGGAGATTCCATGGCCGATCCGAACCGTATCGCCGCTGGCTCCGAACCGGCGGCAAATGCGCGGAGTGCGGCCTGCAGTTCATTGCTGCTGCTGGCTTTCAGTAGCAGCCGTTCGCGCAAGTGCCCGCGACGGAAATTCGCCTGATACAGGCGGGCGTAGTCGGCACTGGCCTCACCGCTCAGGGCGTCCGCAAAATCGCCGGCCACCTGGCGCAAGGCCGTCGCGGTAGCGGCGGTCAACATCAGGGGCAATTCCTGCTGGTGGCGTCCCAGCCGCGGCCAGAGTGTTGGTCGCTTCCTGCGCGGCTCCGCGCTTTCCAGGATCACATGGGCATTGGCACCGCCAAAGCCAAAAGAGTTCACGCCAATAACCAAACCGCCATGGGGATTCAGGGGCCGGTTTTCCTGCACTACCTCCAAGCCGTAATCGGCCAGTGGCAAACGCGGATTCAACGCGCGGATACCGATGGTGGCCGGTACAGTGCGCTCCCGTAAACAATGAATGGCTTTGAGCAATCCCGGAATTCCGGAAGCCGTTTCCAGGTGCCCCAGATTGCTTTTTACGGAACCGATGGGCAGCGGGTTCCCCCGCTGGCGGGCCATGCCGAGGGCGCGACCGATAGCCTCCACTTCTATGGGATCACCTACCGTCGTACCGGTGCCGTGGGCTTCGATATACGCGATGGTTTCGGGGTCGATGCCGGCAGCCGTGTAGGCCTCCTCCAGCAATCTCTCCTGCGCCTGGCTGCTGGGTACGGTCAGGCCGCTCTTGTGGCCATCGCTATTGATCGCCGTATGGGCCACCACCGCCAGAATGCGATCTCCGTCCCGGCGGGCGCGATCATAGTCCTTCAACACAAACAGCCCGCCCCCCTCAGAGCGGGCATACCCATCCGCGGCCGCATCAAAGGGCCGACAACGGCCCCCGGCCGACAACATGGACGCCTTGGAAAAAATAATGAACCCGAAAGGATGCAGATGCAGGTTGATGGCACCGGTCAGGGCCAGATCGCTTTCGCCATGCAGAATGGCCTGGCAGGCCTGATGAAAGGCCACGAGGGCTGAGGAGCAGGCGGAATCGACCACAAAACTCGGACCACGCAGATCATAAAAATAGGACAAGCGATTCGCCGCAATGCTCGCGGTACATCCGGTGGCGGTATTGGATCCGATAGCGGCCAGGTCATCGGCGAGGCGGTAGCCATAATCGGTGCTTGCCAGACCAATAAATACCCCGCAGCGACTCCCGCGCAGACGGTTCGGCACTACCCCCGCATGGGCAAAGGCCTCCCAACTCATCTCCAGAAGCAATCGCTGCTGCGGATCCATCGCCGCCGCCTCGCGTGGAGAAATGTGAAAAAAGCCGGCATCGAAACCGGCTACATCCCCTAGTGAACCTGCGGCAAAGGTCACCGAGCTGCCCGGATGGGCGCGTGACGGATGCTCGAAACCGTACTGCGCCCAGCGGTCCCCCGCCACCCGCGTCACCAGGTTTCGGCCCGCTAGCAAGTCCTCCCAGAAGGTGGCATCCGAGGTTTGCGGTAAGCGCGACGCATAGCCAATGATCGCGATTTTTTTATTTGTCATAAGCGGCTCACAAAGTTTTCGAATTCTGTAAAATGATCAGCCCATCTGGGTGCAGAAAATCCGCGCAGGCGGCGCAATTGTGCCTCTCGTCGGACACTCGCGGGTTGCGCATAATCGAGAATCGCCTCCAACCACGCATCCTCGTCGCCCAGGTCAAGGTAATCCGGCACCATACCCGCCATCTCGTGAAACGCCGGCAACGGGCTCGCCAGCACCGGCACTCCCAAATCCATCGCCTCCAGCAGAGGTAATCCGTAACCCTCCGCATGCGAAGGAAAAAGCATGGCTTGGGCATGGCGCACATAATGCCCGAGCCGGGCATCGTCGCAATCCGTTATCAGATGCACGACCTGTTTCAGGCGCTCATCAGTCCTCAACTGGTGGACCACCCCACCGCACATCCAGCCGATTTGCCCGATGACCAACAGGTGGGGGATATCCGCGGCGCTCCATTCGTCCAGCATGCGCTGCCAGAGATGCAGTACGAAAGCATGGTTTTTACGGGGCTCGAGTGTCCCCACCATCACGAAATAAGGCCCCGCTGCCGCGCCAGGTGCATCCGCACAGGCGTTCCGGTATTTTTTGGCGCCCAGCGGAATCACCGCTACCGGCGGCACCGCTGCCCCCGCCTGTCGGGCATGGTCATCGAGCATCTGTGCCGTATGCCGGGAATTACTGACGATCCCCTCGGCCTGCCCCAGAATCAAGCCCATTCGTCGCGCATGACGTTTTGCCGCACCCGCCTGACAAAACTGCGGATGGGTAATAGGAATCAGGTCATGGACCATCACCAGCAAGCGTATGTTTTTCCGACGTAGCCAGCCACGATAACTCCTCTGGTCCAGCCCGCTGTGCCCCATATTGAGCACCCAGCTCCCGGCAGGTACCGGGCGCAGCGGCCATTTGAGCAAGACCCCCAGGGTACTCCCCAAACTGATCGTCCGTTCACCATCTTCCCAGCCCGCCAGCAAGTCGAAAATCGCCCCGGAAGCCGATGGGGACAAGCCCAACGCAACGCCGCCCCAAATCACCATGGCCTGCGCCCGATGGTGGAAATGCCGCACGTAGGCGAGACACACGCGATCCACTCCGGTCGGCCTCCGTCCTCGCGTCAGGCGGTGCAGCAGGCGGGTTACATCCAGGAAAATCGGCGCGTCGCCAAACCCGCTCATGGACGATCCTACTGGACCACGCCTGCCGCCGTCAGTCCCTGAATCGGATAGACGATCTGCACGATCAGCCCCAGAAACTTCTGCAGATCGGTGATCGGTGCCGAAGCCACATAAATCAGATCATGATTCTGGATGGGGAAGGTCTGCGCGGCGAACAAGGTGGCCGGATTAGAGAAATCGAAGCGGAAGACCGTAGGCACCTCGCCATTGGCCGTGAGTTGCACGGGTTTCGGCCATTGCGGGAGAAATGTCGGTTTTTCGAAGCGGAACACGAAAACCGCCTTGGCATCCGCCTGATCGCCATTGATCCCGCCCGCCTGCGCCAACGCCTGGGCCAGGTTGATTCCGGAAGCCTGAAAATCCACTTCCTTGGTCTCCTTGGTCGCCCCCATGACCGTCACCTGTAAGGGTTTATAGAGTGCGGTCAACACATCACCGCCACGCAAGGAAATATTCTCGCGCGGGTTGCGAATGACCTCCTCCAGAGGCAGTTGCAGTATCTTGCCACCGCGGGAGAGCTGGATGGTCACCTTGTTGACCGGTCTTACCACGCCTCCTGCTGCCGCGATGGCCTGCAGCACGCTGACGCCACCCGGAATCATGGGGATCTCGGTACTGTTTTTTACATTGCCGACTACCGTAACGCTCTGGGCATGATTCTTCACCAGACGGACCACCACCTGTGGGTCGTGGGCCATGCGTGCGAGGCGCTCCCGGATTTCAGCACCAATCTGATTCAGGGTTTTACCAGCACAGGGGATTTTGCCTGCAAAGGGGATCATGATATCGCCGTCACTTCCCACCATCTGGTCGGGGATCGTCGTCATGATGGAACCGGAGGGCGTGCTCATGGATGCTGTGCTGGGCGCAAAGAGCATGGCCGGGGGAGCTTCCCAGATATACACCTGCAAGGTGTCGCCAGCCCCGACGGTATAGATCAGGGGGTGCAGGTTGGTGAAATCCTGGAGTAAATCCAGTTTTGGGCGCTCTATTTCATCTTTCAGGTAGCGGGAGATCGCATAATTCACATCCACCAACTGGATGCCAGCCATGACCTTGTTGTGGGCTACATCGTTCACGCTGGAGGCGCGTGGCCCGGAGTAGGGCATGTACGAGGCGCAGCCGGTCAGGGTCATGCCCAGCAGAAGCGCCGTCAGGACGGTAGAGCGGCGCATGCGAGATTTCCATAGGTGGTTCAAGGGATCTCCACGGTGCGTTCAGAAACCAGGCTTGTGTTTCTTTCGTGGGCCAGTGTAACATAGAAATTGCTTATAAAGGCAAGATGCAGTTTGCTTCTCAGGATGGCTTCGCGACTATGCAGATCATACCGACGATTCTTTCGGGTGGCTCAGGCAGCCGACTCTGGCCCCTGTCCCGCAAGTCCTTCCCCAAGCCATTTATCACCTTGCCCGATGGCGAGACCTTGATTGAAAAGACATTGCGCCGCATTCTGCAACTGGATCTGCAAGGGCCCATGCTCACGGTCACCAATCGGGATTACTACTTCCTGACCCGTGATGCCTTTACGGCCTGCGCCCATCATGGCCGCACGATTCCCAAAGCGCACTACCTGCTGGAGCCCGCCGGACGCAACACCGCGCCGGCCATGACCGCGGCTGCACTCTGGGCGCAGTCGGAAGCGGGAGAAGACAGCATCCTTCTGTTTTTGCCGGCAGATCATATCATTGAAGGCGATCAAGCCTTTTTCAGGGCAGTCCATCAAGCCGCGGAACTGGCTGAAGCCGGGTTCCTGGTGACGTTTGGGGTGGTGCCCACGGCTGCAGAGACGGGTTATGGCTACATTCAGATGGGGGACGCGCTGGCGAAAGGCGGGCATAAGGTCGCCCGCTTTGTAGAAAAACCAAATGCCGCTACCGCCACAGATTACCTCCGTAGCGGCGATTACCTCTGGAATTCCGGCATGTTCTGCATGCGGGCCGATGTGCTGTTGCAGGCCATGGCGGATCATGCCCCGCAAGTATACGCCGCCGCATCCTCTGCCTGGGAGTGCAGCAGCCGCAACGGAGACAGTATCGAGTTGGGCGGAGCGCTTCAGGATTCGCCCGATCTTTCCATCGACTATGCCGTCATGGAGAAAGCCGATAATGTTGCGGTGGTCCGTGCGGAGTTCGGCTGGAATGACCTGGGCGCCTGGAATGCCTACGGTGCCCTGATGGATGTCGACGCGCAGAATAATCACATGATGGTTCGGGACAGCGTGCTTGTGGACAGTGCAGACTGCGTGATACATAGTCCGAACCGGGTAACGGCGCTTCTGGGGGTCCACGACCTGCTCGTGGTGGACACGCCCGATGCGTTGCTCATCGCGGACAAGGCCCGCGATCAGGACGTTAAACACATCGTGGAAACTCTCCGATCGCGTCGCCACGAGTCCGTCGATAGCCATGTAACCAGCCATCGACCTTGGGGTAGTTACACGGTGCTGGAGGAGGGTGATCATTTCAAAATCAAGCGCATCGTGGTTAAACCCAAAGAAAAGCTCTCCCTGCAGATGCATTATCATCGCAGCGAACACTGGATTGTGGTGTCGGGTACCGCACTGATTCATGTGGGTGGAGAAGAGCGTCTGATCATGACCAACGAATCTACCTTCATCCCGGCGGGTGAGTCACACCGGCTGAGCAACCCCGGTGTCATAGACCTGCACCTGATCGAAGTGCAGAGTGGCGCCTACCTGGGTGAGGATGATATCGTGCGTTTCGAAGATATCTATGGGCGGGCCCTGCCCGTAGCGCCAAGCGAACCCGCGCCGACAATCATCTGATATAAGGAACATCTGTGCTGCAATCCGTCTGGAATCGGGTCAGGAACCTCAACAAACTGTTCATCTACGTGGTGCTGCTGCCGACGGGGTTGTCCATTCTGTACTTCGGTTTCATTGCCTCACCGGTCTATATCAGTGAGGCGTCCTTCGTAGTCTACAGTCCCAGCCAGCGTATCAGCACCACAGGTCTTGGCAGTCTGCTCAGCAGCCTGGGCGGCAGCAACTCAGCCAGCGCGGCAGAGACGATCCACGCCTACATCGAGTCTTGGGATGCATTGATGTCGCTTCAGAAGACGTATGATCTCAAAAAGATATACGGCAATGATCACATCGACATTTTCAATCGCTTCGGCGGAATCCTGTACCCCTATACCAGCATGGTGAAGCTGCTGAGATACTACCAGTCCATGGTTACGGATAAGCTGGGTACTACCGACAGCATTACCAAACTCGAAGTGCGCGCCTACAGCGCCGAGGACGCCCGGAAGATCAACGCCTTCCTGCTCCAGAAAAGTCAGGATATCGTCAATCAGCTCAACGAAAACGCCCGCCACAAAGCAGTCTACTACGCCAGGCAAGATGTCAAAACCGCGGAAGATAATCTCAAGCGGGCCACTCTGGCGCTGGCGCAATACCGTAACGTCCACGGCGTATTCAACCCGGCCGCACAGTCCGCCCTGCAACTTGGCATGGTCTCCAAACTGCAGGACCAGTTGATCACCCAAAAAACTCAGTTGGACGCCATTCTGGCGCATGCTCCCGGAAATCCACAGATCCCGGTATTGAAGAGTTCCATCAAGGCGCTGGAAGGGGAAATCAAGACCGAGCAGGGCAAGGTGACAGGCTCTGGCCAGTCGCTGGCCAGCAAAGACACGGAATATGAGCATCTGAGCGTCAATCAGATTCTCGCAGAGAAACTGTTGGAGGCGGCTGTCACTTCTTTGGAGCAGGCACGGCTGACAGCGCAAAAGCAGGAGCTCTACCTGGAGACCATCAGCAGGCCGAATCTGCCCGACGCGCCGCAGGAGCCGAAACGCTTTGAAGACGTGCTGGCCGTATTGCTGGTATCGCTGATGGTGTGGGGCGTGCTGAGCATCCTGTTCGCTGGGATTCGAGAGCACCATGCGCGCTGACAACCTAACCTTCTGGGATCAATTACGGCTACAGGGGCGCATCATCTGGGCGCTCACCTTACGCGAGACGGTCACGCGATTCGGACGAGAGGGGCTGGGCATGCTGTGGATGATCGCAGAACCGGCGATGTTCGTCGTTGGGGTGATGATCATCTTCTCATTTATTGATTCTGGGTATCCCTATGGCATCAGCCCTGCGGAGTGGCTCGCGGTGAGCTATCCCACTCTGCTGTTCTGGAGAAATGGTACCGGGAGGGTGACCGGGGCCATAGAGCAAAACCGATCCTTGC
>DAIAVG010000011.1 GCA_027445725.1 Acidithiobacillus sp. | reverse complement strand
GAGCCGGTTACGCAACCACTCCAGACGATCGCCCAGACTGGCAATATCCCGCGGCCCCTGCACGGCGATGGGCGTTTCCAGATCACCATCACCCAGACCGGAAACCGCCTGGTCAAGACGCCGGATGGGACGAGTGATCAACACAATAAACAGGATCGCGAAGGCAATGGAGAGCGGCAACACCAGCAGCACCTCCACAACGGTCAGACGCTTGATCGCCAGCGCCCGGGTACCCAGCTTGGCCACCTCGGTGCTGATGCCTTCATTGACATCACTTTGCAGGTGTTGCGCCTCAGCGCTGGTACGGCTGAAGTCACTCTCCAGCGCACTGCGATTTCCCTCCAGCGACACCAGCGGCAATAACCGACGGGCGCGGCTCAGATGGGTGGCGAGCCGTTCCAGGCGTTGTCTATCGACGGGGGAGGGGCCGGCAGCAGCAAACTGGGTGCTGGATTTTTTGTACTCCGTAAAACTCTGATCATAGAGCACCAGCAAAGCCTGATCCTGTAACACCGTATACTGCAGTCCGTAGCGCTCCATGGATCGCACCGCGTTATTCATCCGGTTGGCGGCATCACTCATAGCCACCGCGCGCAAAATGCTCACCTGCCCCTGCTCGGCAAAGTGGGCGATAGAAATGGTCACGCTGACAATGACCAGCACCAGCGGCACAATGGCCAGACCAAAACCAATGACGGCCAGCTTTGAAATGGAACTCGGGCGTAATGCCATAGACCAGCAGGCTCCGACGAAGAAAAAAGAGTCTCAGCGTAGAATCGCAGACTGGAAAGTGCAAGGGCTGCCGCTTAGCCCCTACGAGAACCGCATGTGAAGACGAAGGATGCCGACCAGGGCATTCGGGTAGGTTGCACTGGGATGAACCACATACTGAAGGTCACTTTGCAGATATAAACGAGGGATAATCCGCGCCGAATAGTAACCCTCAAAATCTGTTTCGGCATGATAAGGCGCGTCCCGCAGCCAGGCCCGGGCCATACCGATACCCACACTATCGCCTGATCGCGCCACCCAGAAATGCCGTAAACGTAATCCGGCGCCCGTATACCAGGGCAGGATATTCACCGGATTGGGTGCCGCCTCAAACTCCAAAAAACTTCCCCAATCCATGCCATCCTGCTTCCAGCGGTATTCCCCCGTCGTGTAAAGGCCGCTGGTGTCGTTACCCAGTGTGGCTTGATACTGCGGTAACTGACTGTTGCGCCACCCGCCTACTTTCACGATATATTTCCCGCCGCCCAGAGAACCGCCCCGGTCGGCCTCCAGCCAGACCATATTTCCCCGATGCGCGGGACCCTCGAAGGGGTGAATGGCATCCCCCTCGAAGACACCTGCCATACCTGTCCAACCGTCAGTGCTATAGCTCCCCATTACCCCCAGACTGGAAAATGGGTAAGAAGAAGCTCCCGGCACATTGATGCCCATCGCCGCCCCAAACCCATAAGAAACATTCAGGAAATTACTGGCCACGCCGGTAGAGTCGAAATAATCATTGGCACTGATGAGTCCCGCCCGCAGCGTAGCATTGCCCATATTTTGCCGATAATACAGCTTATAGAGCGCACCCCGGTTAAGGCCGGTAAAGGCGTTAACGCATTGGGTATCCCCAACGTAATTCTCCGGGTTACCATTCTGGATCGCCAAAAACTCTGTGACGAAGCGTCCGCCAGACCACCATCCGGCGCGACGGGTGTCGAAAGCAAAGCCCGCTTTACCGGTAGCGTTGCCCACCGCGCCGGGCGCGATTCCCCCGGAAAAGTTATCAATACCCTCCAGACTCAGATGCAGATTCCAGGAAAGTGCGTTACTGAAGCTAGTGGCATCCGCTGTGGGTGCCATCAGACCGGTTGAAACGAGCATCCCCAGACAAGCCAGCCAGATAGGACGACGCGTACGACTCAGTTTATGCTGAGTGTGCATGTGCTCATCCTCCATCAGTGGCCAATGGCTACTACCGCTCCGCCGCTCGTGCCTACATAGACACGGTCGCCTTCAGGTACCGGGGAGGTGACCACGTCCTTGCTGTGATAGGTCCATACGGGACGACCGCTCTGCGCGTTGAAGGCCATGACCTGGTGGTCATTCACCTTGAGTACGGCGACACCTTGCCAAAGCACTGGCTGCGACAGAGGAACGCCATGCAAATTGCTACGCCAGAGCACTTTCCCCGTCTTTGCCGCGAGACCCAGCAGATGCCCATCCCGTGAGGCGACTATCAGGGTTTGCCTGGCCATGACCGGGGGATAGGCGGTGTAGTCGGTCATCTGAGTGTACCAAATCTGTTTTCCGGTTTTGGCCGAGAGGGCATAGACGCCGCGGCCTCCTGCCCCAGATGCAACAAATGCCCAGTCATGCCAAATGAGCGCGGCTGTATCAATGGGCCCGTTAGTCGTGAAATTCCACAGTGGCTTGCCCGTCGTCGTCGAATACGCATGCACGGTGCCGCCGCGGTTGCCCAGGATTACCGTGTGTTCCCAAACCGCAGGTTGCGCAACAAAGGCATAGCCAGTTTTTTGCTGCCAGCGGATTTTCCCGGTGTTATCGACCAACCCATAGACGTTGTGGTCCGCAGAACCAAAGATGACTGTACTATCTGCCAGAACGGGAGGGGTCAGCTTGGCACCATCACCAACAAAGGTCCAAAGGCGATGATCCGGGATTTTTCCGACAGGGTAAAAAGCATACAGGCTGTGGCCATCCGTTTCCGCAAAAAGCAGATGCTGAATATAGTGCGTCACATGGCTGCACATGCATTCCGGTGGTTCATGGCGGGTATAGTCCCAGATCAACGCACCGGTTTTAGCATCGATGGCGCGCATGAAATGAATGTCCCCAACATCGGAGGCGACAAAGACCTGTGCCCCGCCCAAAGATACCGGCATTTGGATCGCCCCTTCCGTGGCGAAACGCCAGAGGACTTTGCCCTCCTTCACAGCAAAAACATTGGGGCCCTTAGCTTGCGCAGTACTCACATAGACCGTGCCATCGGCAACGCGTGGAATATTGTAAATCGGTGCGTGGACATCTGCTGTCCACTGTATTGGTGCCGCAGATATCGCCGCTGAGGCGGCTATTGGCAGACTAATTGTTGCGGCGGCTATGAGGCTGTGAGCAATGCGCATGACATAATTATCCCTTTGGGGTTCGGTAGTAGAATTTTAGTCTATCCTTACAGCAATGAGTAATAATAATGTTTTTGGATGCCATGCACCTTTTGATATAACTTGCACCAACTATCTACTGTGATGTTTATACATTTGTCAGCGAGCCAACGTTGTCTGGCGCCAAACGTAACTTCGACCATAACCCGTCTTAAACATCAGAAAACTCGCCAAGCCGGGAGACCGCATCTGGAAAACGCCCTCAACCAGTTTTACTAGCAGCCTCGTTAGGCGGGGTTTATCTGGGCCAGCGGCTCATGTCGTACGGAACGCTGCTGCCGGGTCCGGGCCGTTTGATCAACATGAGTCTGCATTATAGATTTTGACGGGGATAATGTCTGAATGCTGCGAATCGCAGATATCAAAAAAACCTGGGGTTTTTAAACCCCAGGTTTAGAAATCAGAACTCAGCAGGTCAGGCCGCAGAGGCGCAACCCGATAAATCCCTAGGCCGCAGGCTCAGCCTTCTTCTCGACAGGCTTCTTCACTTCGGACTTTTTCTCCATCACTTTGTGCTCAGGAGCCTTTTTTTCGACCTTCTTGTGCTCAATCTTCTTGTGCTCGGTCTTCTTCTCCATGGCCTTGTGCATAGGGGCTTTGTGCTCCATGGTCTTTTCCGGGGCCTTTGCGGCGGCGGGGACTTCGGTAGCAAAGGCAGCAGTGGCAGTCAGGAAGGACAGGGCAGCCGTCAGGGCAACAATCTTCTTCATTGGTAAGCTCTCCTCAAAAAGTGGTTCCAGTTTCCGCGCTCGGCGGTGCCGTTTTTCGACAGCGAAGAGGCAAAAGCACGAGTCGTGCCAACATTTAATTGTATGTTTTTAATTGATATTATTTTACCACCCGGCATTGGAGAGCGTTGATGAGTCGCTTATATCCGATGTGCCTGCAGGTGGGAAGGAGCTCCGCCTCGCGTCTTTTGGATGCTGAACAGACATCACTTTAAAAAAGCATTCATATATACATGGTGTTAACAAACAGCGTACGAGGACAAAAGACAGAAATGCATCACCATCACCCAAGCAAAAACAGGGAAGAGGGAACAAGGAAGAGAAGCCAGTGCGTCACCTTTAGGCGACAGGACTTGGCAGCCTTGCAATAACGGCTTGGTCTGGCGCGCTTCGCGCCTGTCGTCCGGCAACGACGTCAGGGTCTGCGCGGATTGCGGGGCACTCCGGAAAGCGCCCTGTAGCATCTATTAAGGGGTTTTAGGGCGCAGGCGGTATGTAGCCTTCAGGTGCCGGGGCACCCTCGCCAAAGAAATAGGCATCCATCTGTTTTTCCAGAAATGTCCGCGACTTGGGATCAATGGGAGAAAGACGGTATTCGTTGATGAGCATGGTCTGATGTTTGAGCCAACCCTGCCAGGCCTCCTTAGAGACCTCTTGATAAATTCGCGCGCCAAGGGCGCCAGGATAAGGCGGACGATCAAGACCTTCGGCCTCGTGGCCAAGTTTTACGCACTGTACCATTCGTGACATAACGGAAGTTCCTCAATGGTTCTGGGATGGATAACGCTGTGTAGCTCTATATTACCTGAACTCGCCGCTCAGGAATAAGCCGCACGGCATGGCTGCTTAACTTGGCGGCACACGTAGCAAAATAGAGGATCAGCGACCGCCGCCGAGATTCCTTAGAATTCGTCGGATGGGCGTGGGCAAGCCTTGTGCCAGAGCGCCTGCGGGACGATACCAGCGCAGAGTGGCGGCCGAATCCGCAACAGCGCTGTCCAAAACGCGCGCATGCGCACAGCGAAAACGCAACTGGAAGTGGGTAAAAACATGTTGCTGCTCTTCCTCCAGCGCCATCAACTGGAGATCCAGCCTCAAACGACGCGACCATGCCTCTTGCAAAAATTGCCGTACGACGGGGGTGTCTTCCAGCGGATGAAGGGTATCGTTGCAAAGGATGGAAAATTCGCCGCCATCGGGCGCCGCCTGCGGTAGGCACCAGAGCCCGCCCCAGATGCCGGAATCCGGCCGTTTTTCCAGCAATATCCGCCCTTCCATATCCGCGACCAGGAGAAAAAAGGCACAGCGCTGCGGTTTTGGGGGCCTGTTAACCGTCACGGGCAGGGCATGACTGCGTCCTTGGGCATGGGCCATACAACGGCTAGCCAAAGGGCAATTCGGGCAGCGCGGCTGGCGTGGGGTGCAGATCATGGCACCGAGGTCCTGAATGGCCTGATTGTAGCCATGGGCATCCTCAGGAGTAAGGGCGCTGGCCAGTGTCCAGAGCCACTGCTGCGTTGCAGCGGCCTTCGGATCAGCATCTATGGCATGGCTACGGATGAGCACGCGCCGGGCATTGGCGTCGAGGATGGCCTGTCTTTGTCCGAAAGCACTGGCGAGCACCGCAGCGGCAGTACTGCGGCCCACTCCCGGCAGGGTGACGGCATCTTCGAGGGTATCGGGAAAGTGGCCGCCGAAGCCCGTGACCACCTCCTGCGCCGCGCGCTGGGCGTTGCGGGCACGGGCGTAATAACCGAGCCCACTCCACAGGGCGAGCACTTGATCCTGCGGCGCCGCTGCCAGTGCCCGCCAGTTCGGCAAGGCTTGCAGAAAGCGGACGTAATACGGCTTGGCGCTCTCCACCTGGGTTTGCTGCAACATGATTTCTGCAAGCCAGAGGCGATAGGGATCGCGGGTCTGGCGCCACGGCAGGTCGTGGCGCCCGTGGCGGGCGTACCAATCCAGCAGGGTTTCGGCGATGGGGATCATGGCCGCGCCTTGGAGGCTGTGCTGCGAATAACCAGATCGCGGGCGCTAATTTTACCCCAAAGCAGCTTTGCGATGTGAATTTCACCAGTCACTGGCCACTGCTGCGGTACTGCGGGAAGCGGCGACGCTGTGCCCGGTTGGGGAGCAGGCAGATAGCGGCCGAGATTGAGTTGCGCCACGCGCAGATTGACATGAATAGCCAGCGGGTTCCAGGTCCCGGATATTTTGCCCGTCCAGGCGCTGTCATCCAACTCGCTCTGGGTGACAGCCCACTGGAAATAGGGATTGTCTAACTGGATTGTGCCCGTCGACGTCAATCGTTGCAAAGCATTAGGGTCTGTCAACTTCGGCAGGGACAGCCCCCAGCGGGTGGCCAACTGGGGCAAGCGCCGGATGGTGATCTGATAGGCCAGATGACCCCGCAATATCTTCCAGTTAAGACCCACTGTTTGGACTTGGAGTGCCAGGTCATCCCCCACTGTCAGCGCGCCTTCCTGCACCGCAAGCTGGCTTTGCGCCATGTTCAGACGTAACGCCTGCAAGCGCAACTGTGCCGGACCTTGCCCACGCGCTTGCCAGCGGACGCGCAACGTCGGCAAGACCATGTCCTTTGCCGCGCTTTGGAGCGTCGGAATAGCCACCTGCAGCAGCGTCGGATCAAGCGTTGTACCCACTTGCAAAGAAATATTCCGCGCGAACAGCGCAGGCGCCGACCCCATCTCGGCCGCAAAATGCCAGCGCCCGCCTTTTCCCCGCCAGTGCCAGCCACCCGCCAACTGACTGGGTCCCTTCGCCAGCACCTGCCCATTCACGGCCGTTAGGGACAGGGTATGTCCGGCCACACCCGGCCAGCGCAGCGTGCCATCGCGAATTATCATCTTACCTGGCAGGGAAAGCGCAGCACCACCTGCGTTAGCGGCGCCTTTCCATGGCCCGTTAAGCATAGGCGCATCGAGTACGATTTGCTGGAGTTGCACCTGGCCGTGCAAGAGGGAGCGCCAGTCTAACGCCATCATGAGTCGACTGGCGCTGAACTGAGGGTGGGCCGCCGGGCCGACGCGCAGACCCGGTAACGTGAACCGCAATTCTTGTTTTCCCCAATGCCATTCCGGGTTGGCGGCGAGATGCACCGGCCGCTGCAAGCGGGCAGCCAAGACCCCCTCTAAAACGTAGCGGGGACCACCCACGAACCAAAACAGCACAGCAGCCGAAACGATGAGGATCAACACGACGATAACAGACGTCGTAATCCTGCGCAGGCTCAGCCTAACTATGCCCGCCCCCCGTCAGCACCGGCCATTCTCCGGAAAGCGCGCGGGCAGCCAGCGCCTCCGCCTCCGCGATAGTGGTCTGCCGGATCACCTCCTTGACCTCGGGAATAGCGCCGGGATACATGCTGAATTCACGCAACCCCAATCCCAGTAACAGCGCTGTAAAGGCCGGGTTCGCCGCCATCTCGCCGCACATCGCTACCGGGATGCCCCGTGCATGACCGGCGGTGATGGTGTATTGAATCATCGCCAATACCCCGGCATGCAGGGGGTCAAAGAGATCATTGACGTCATCATCACCGCGATCCACTGCCAGCGCGTACTGAATCAGATCGTTAGTGCCGATGGAGAAAAAATCTGCCCGCCCGGCAAAGTAGTGCGCTGCCATGGCCACGGCAGGCACTTCCACCATAATGCCCAGCGGCATATCCACATCACAGGCGTGCCCTTCGGCGCGCAATTCTGTCTGCAACGCACTGACCAGCGCCCGGGTTTGCAGTAATTGCCCCATACTGCTGAGCATGGGCAGCATCAGTCGTATCGGCCCCAATGCCGAAGCGCGAAGAATGGCGCGCAGATGCGGCCGGAACCATTCCGGACGCCGCAGACAAAGACGCAGCCCGCGCAAGCCAAGGGCCGGATTGAGCGCAGCGTGGAGCCCCGCATCGTCATCACGCAGGCCCTTGTCGGCGCCGATGTCGAGAGAACGGATGGTCACTGGTGCCCCATCCATCTGCTCTACCACTCGGGCAAAGGCGTGGAATTGCTCTTCCTCATCCGGGATGTCCGGGCGATTCATGAAGAGAAACTCGCTGCGATAAAGGCCGACACCATCCGCATTCATGCGCCGCACCATATCGATATCATCTGGCAATTCAATATTAGCGCGCAGATAAATAGGCACCCCGTCTACAGTTATCGCGGGCAGATCGCGCTGCTCTTCCAACAACCGCCGACGCCGTTGCCGCTGCTCCTGCAACACCTGATATTGCCGCAATATCAGGGCATCCGGCGCAACCAGCAGGATACCCTGGTCCCCATCGACAATCACCACATCACCGCTACGTAGCAGGCGCGTCGCCGAGTGCGTGCCGACCACGGCCGGAAGTCCGAGACTTCTGGCCAGAATAGCGGAGTGAGAGTTCGCCGCACCAAAGTCGGTTACCCAGGCGAGCACCTTGTCTTTTTTCATCAACACCGTATCGGCCGGCGTCAGATCTTCGGCGATGATGATCTGGCCCTCGGCGCTCTGCAGGACGGGGGTCTTTACACCAATCAGATGGCGCAGAACCCGGTCTATCACCTGAATAATATCTTCCCGCTTGGCGCGCAAATACGCGTCTTCCATGCGGTCAAAAATCTCCAGCAGCCGCTCCCGCTCCAAATGGATAGCCCATGCTGCATTGCGATGTTCATCACGAATAGACCGCAGGGGCCGCTCGCGCAGCGCCGGATCATCGAGCATCAACAAGTGCGCATCGATAAAAAGACGCGTATCTTGCGGGGCATCGCTCGGGATCGCGTCGCGCACCGAGAACAGCTCATCCCGGGCGCTGCTCAAGGCCGCACGCAGGCGCAACACTTCCGGCTCTACGGCTTCAGGCAGCAGTAAATGCTCAGGAATATCGAGGGTGGTGGGCTCAAGTACCAGCGCCCTGCCGATGGCGATGCCGCCGGAGGCACCAATCCCCGCCAGTTCAAAACTCATGATTCTTCCCCAAAACGATCCGCCGCAAGTGCGAGCAAGGCATCAGCACAAGCCTGCTCACCCTCACCATCCGTTTCCAGGGTCAGAATGGTCCCCTGCGCCGCGGCGAGGGTCATTAGCCCCATGATGCTCTTACCATTGACCCGCTGACCATTACGCGCCAACCAGACCGCGCAGGGATAGCGCACCGAGAGGCTGACAAATTTAGCCGAAGGCCGCGCATGCAAACCGAGTTGATTGATAATGGGATAGTCTAGGCGCAGGGTCACAGGCACTTGCCTCTCTTCTCATGAACAAAAATCACTCAGGTATCCTCAGAGCATAGTCGCGGTCGCTGTTCGAGAATATCGACGACACCCTGGATGCCGCCTTCCAGAGCACCCTGACGTGCTGCCGCCAGTCCTTCACCACGCCGCGATAAGGCGCGCAGGAGCATCGCCAGATTAAGGCCACTCACCGCAGCTACCCGGCCCTCCGGGAGAATGGCCGGAATGAGATTAGCGGGGGTAGCACCATAGAGATCATTCAGAATCAATATAGCGTCACCGTTACCCGTTTTTTCTAACAACCCCCACAAACGCCGACGGCCTTCCTCCGGA
Source organism: Acidithiobacillus sp. (assembly GCA_027445725.1). Next base: position 7,598 of record DAIAVG010000011.1, on the reverse strand, counting down.
GTTTGATCAGGCAAAATTTCCAGCACCTCCAAGGCGGGCGGCAGAACTCCGAAAATATGCCGGAGCGCAGCCGCGAAGGCCTCACCCAGTCCCGCATGGGTCAGGAGCACGATGGTAATCATGTCAGCGTCTCGGTAATGCCCAGTTCCCGATGCTGGACCAGGACACGCTGCCCTTCTTCGGCAAGTATTTGCGCCAATGCCTCCACCATATATACGCTGCGATGCTGTCCCCCGGTACAACCCAGAGAAACCGTCACATAGTTACGGTGCTCTTGCGCAAAAGGCGCCAGCCATGCCTGCAGGAAGCTGCGCAAAGAATTGAAGGCATGGGCCATCTCTGGAGATTTCTCCAGAAAATCTCGCACCGGTGTGTCACGACCCGTCAGGGCGCGGAGTTCGGGATTATAATGGGGATTGGGCAGTGCGCGCAGATCAAAAACGAAGTCGGAATCCAAAGGCAGACCTTTTTTGAAGGCAAAAGACTGCAACAGCAAGACCAGGCCGCTGTAATGATGCGACGCCAGACTCCATGCCTGCACCCGCAAACGCAACTGATGGGTATTGATCTGGGAAGTGTCGAGGCGCTTGTCAGCCACATCAGCAAGGGGTTGGACCATCTCGCGTTCACGCCGCAACACCGTGAGCAGCGATTCGCCCAAGGCTGCTGCGAGGTCATCGGTGAGGGGATGACGGCGGCGAGTTTCACTGAAACGGCGCAACAAGGTACCCTCATCCGCTTCCAGAAAAAGGATGCGCGGGCGCAAAGCGTAACGCTCGCGCAGCTCGGCCAGCGCCTGTGGCAGAGCTGCGAGAAACTCGCGGTTGCGCACGTCGATACTCACGGCGGCGAGCATGGAGCTGGCATCCCGCCGCGCCAGTTGGGCCCCGAACTCCACTAACAAGGTAGCAGGCAGATTATCGACGCAGTAATAACCTTGGTCTTCCAGTGCTTGCAGGACGGTAGATTTTCCTGAACCGGATAGACCACTGACGATAATAAAGTCCCGCTCCGCCATCATTCTTCCCCGACACTCAATCGTACCTGCGCCTCAAAATCCGCGAGCATATCTCCACCGGACTCCTTTACATACTGGCTGCGTGCCGCCGCTTCGACCAGTACGGCCAAATTGCGCACCGCAGAAACAGGCATGCATAACCGGGGCAATTGGGTTCCGAGAATATCCAGGTGATCCACCTTGCCTTGCAAGCGATCGATATCCGCCATTTCCATATCGCGCATATCCTGGATTTCAACGACCAGCCGGATACGCTTGGAACACACGATGGCAGCGGCGCCGAAGAATTCCCGGATATTAATAATGCCCAGGCCACGTACTTCCAGAAAATTACGCAGCGGGGCCGGGCAATGCCCCGTCAGCACATTCGGCGCTTCACGGATACAGAGCACGCTGTCATCAGCCACCAGACGATGACCTCGGCTGACCAGCTCCAGCGCCAGTTCGCTCTTGCCGATGCCGGCTTCGCCCTGCAAAAGCAATCCAACCCCGAGCACATCGACCAGCACGCCATGCACCTGCTGGCGGGGCGCCAGCTCCTGATGCAGGTAGTGTTGCACCCGCGCCAGCACTATTTTTGCGCCCATTGGCGTCGCCATCACGGCAATGTGCCGGGCTTTCAGATCTTCATAGAGATGATCATCCAGCATCTGGCCTTCACAAACAACGAGCAGACGCAGCTTATGGGGCGGAAACTGGGTAATAGCCTCTGGGTGGGCACGCAGATAGGTTAGTTCACAACCCCCGGCAATCTGCACCGCATGTGGCCGGATAAAGTTGAAAAACCCAACCAGTGCCGCCCCACCCACATCATCTTCCGCCGAGGAATCTCGGCAGAGATGATGGTCTTCCTCAGGCTGGTACAGACACTGCCAGCGCAATTCGCTGTCCAGGTCTTCATAGAGCCGACGCAGGCTGATTTGTCGTTCAATGGCACTGCCTTGCCCGGCACTCACGGCTGTAACCAGTCTGCTTTGTAGTACAAACTACGCCGGACTCGTCAACAAACGAAAAAACTCCTGCGGATCCAGGGTTTCCATCAGTGCTTCGCGTACCTCGTCCACCGCGAGTTTGGCGGCTAATGCAGAGAGCGTCTCCAGATGGGCGGTCGCAGCCGCTTTGGGCACCACTACCGCCAAAAATATACGCACGTCCAACCCGTCTGGCGCCGCAAACGGAATACCCTGCGCCGTGCGCAGCGCAGCAACAGCTACCTGACTCACACCCTCTAACCGGGCATGGGGCAAAGCCACCCCATGCCCGATACCCGTAGATCCCTGCGCCTCACGGCTTTGCAAGGCCGCCGCAATCCCTTCAGCAGACAGACCGGTAGACCCTGCCAGGATTTCCGCCAATGACTGCAGCACATCACCAGCATCGGCCACAGGCGGATCCATACGAATATTTGTCAGGGCAAGAGGCGGGGTCATCATGGCTATTCAGTCGACTTCAGCAATGGTTGCCAAACCAGCGGGGTGATCATTACGGCGATCCTGCAGCTTTTCCTTGTAGCTGTGCACCTGCGCCTCCAGTTTGTCGGCCACCAGATCTATAGCTGCGTACATATCGGCATCATGCACCTCGGCATGGAAGACGTGCCCTGGGGCATTGACAGTAATATCTACGACGTTGGTCAGCTTTTCGTGAGGGAGGTGCTTCAGCACCACCTGGGCGTTAATGACGTGGTCGAAGTAACGACCAAGGCGTCCAATCTTTTCATCGACATAGTTTTTAATGGCATCCGTCAAATCCAGGTGCTGCCCGGTAAGTGTAATTTGCATAGCGCTCTCCTACCCAAGTGATGTGATCGTTATGAATCCTGCCCCGCTGCGGGGTCCGCTTCCAGTGTAGCGCCAACGGCGTCGGCAAAAAACCCTGGTGGCGGCATCCACTCACAAACGACGACGCTGGCTCGCAGCAGGAATATTGGCCGCCTCGCGGTACTTGGCCACCGTCCGCCGCGCAATCTGAATACCCTGATCGGCCAACACCTTGGCAATTTCCGCATCGCTCAGGGGATGACGTGCGCTTTCGGCCTGCGTCATCTTGATGAGTAGCGCGCGAATCGCCGTGGCCGACGCGGAACCGCCACTGTCGGTACCCACATGACTGGAGAAAAAGTATTTAAACTCATAGAGACCGCGGGGCGTAATCATGTATTTCTGATTAGTGACCCGCGATACCGTAGACTCATGCATTTCTACTGCCTCGGCGATATGACGCAGGACCATGGGCCGCATAGATTCAGGCCCACTGGCAAAAAAATCCTTTTGCCGTTCGACAATGGCCCGCGCCACCTTCAATATGGTGTCCTGGCGGCTCTGCAGGCTCTTGATAAACCAGCGTGCCTCGTTGAGTTGATCCTGAATATATTTATGCGCCGCATCTTTCCCACCTGCCATGCCGGCATAACGACGATTGATACGTAATTTAGGCATGGCCTCGGGATTCATATCTACGCGCAGGCGCTTACCCGTCCAGCGCACGATCACGTCGGGGATCACATACTCGGTGCTCTCCGCACCCACCTCTTCACCCGGCTTGGGATTCAGTGCGGAAATCAGCGCCATCGCTGCACGCAATGCCTCCTCATCCACCCCCAGAGCCGCACACAGACGCGGGTAATCGTGGCGTGCCAGTGCCTGCAGGTGATCCTTCACAATCCGTTGGGCGAGCAATACGGGCGCCCCCCCTTCGACCATCTGTTTTAGCTGTAGCAAGAGGCACTCGCTGAGATCACGTGCGCCAACGCCCGGCGGGTCGAAGTCTTGTACGCGCAGCAACACGGCCAACAGCGCATCTTCTTGCACATTCATATTGACGGCGAGTTCTTCCAGGCTTTCCGCCAGATAACCGCGCTCATCAATGGCGTCAATGATTAACTCCGCCATGTTGCGCTCGTCAGGACTGAAGTGCGTCATATCAGCCTGCCAGCGGAGATAGTCCTGCAAGCTTTGGCTGTGGCTGTTACGCGATTCAAAATCCGGCAGATCTTCGTCAGCAGCGCTGCCAGAGCCCGACGTACCCAGATCAAAGACATCATCCCACTGACTGTCTACAGGCAATTCGTCAGGCAGCGTATCCTCAGCCGCCAGATCCAGTTGACGGTCTTCGGAAGGAGGCTCAAGCGTCTCCGGGACCGGCCCGCCGCCGTCGTCTCCCGTTTCTTCATCAAGCAACGGATTACTTTCCAGCATACTTTGAACTTCCTGCTGCAAATCAAGCGTAGACAACTGCAGCAGACGAATCGCCTGTTGCAGTTGCGGGGTCATGGCCAGATGCTGGCCGAGCTTGAGTTCTAAGCCTTGTTTCATAATTTCCAAAAATCAGATTTGAAACTGGTCTCCCAGGTAAACCTGCCGCACCATGGGATCATCAACAATTTCCTGCGGACTACCTGCCGTCAGGACCTTGCCATCATGCAGTATATAGGCGCGTTCGCAAATGCCTAATGTCTCGCGCACATTATGGTCGGTAATCAGAATGCCGATGCCACGCCCACGCAAATCCTGGATGAGCCGTTGAATTTCCAGCACAGAAATGGGATCGATACCAGCGAAGGGTTCATCCAGCAAAATAAAACGCGGGCTCATGGCCAGCGCCCGCGCAATTTCCACCCGCCGCCGCTCACCACCGGAAAGGCTGTGTCCTTTGGTGTCACGCAACGGATGGAGGTGGAGATCACTGAGCAATTGTTCCAGGCGTTCTTGCCGCTCGACCTTGCTCAACGGCAAGGTTTCCAACACGGCAAGGACATTGTCAGCAGCACTCATCTGGCGGAAAACGGAGGGCTCCTGGGGGAGGTAACCCAGCCCCATGCGGGCACGTTCGTGCATAGGCAGCGCGGTGATATCGCGCTGTTGCAGAAAAATATGACCGCGATCGGGACGCACCAATCCGACCATCATGTAAAAGGTTGTGGTTTTCCCCGCTCCATTAGGACCGAGCAGTCCCACCACCTCGCCTGCGGCCACCTGCACCGAAACGTCGCGCACCACAGCCCGCCGCCGGTACGACTTGAACAGGGATTGCGCCTGCAACAGTCCGCTCATGGCCTCCCACCGCCGGTGGCGTGATTCGCCGCTGCGGGATAGAAGATCGACTGTACCCGCTGACCGGGGGCCGCAGTGACGGAAGTCTTCTGCGTCTGCAGGAAATAGGTGACCTGCTGACCACTGATCTCGTTTTTTTTCTGCCAGAGATGGGCATTGCCGATGAGCACAATTTCGCCGCTGTCCGGTTTATAGACCAGGGTGTTACCATAGCCGTGGCGCTGGGCACTGGGCATGGTGAAGGTGACCGGGTTCCCCACCGCGGTGGCCTGCTGCACCTTGCCACCGACCGCTACAACCGTAAGTTTATCGGCATGTACAACCACGTCGCCCTGGGTCATAACCACGTTCCCGGTATAGACGGCCTGCTGCTGCGGTTTGTTCTCACCATGCAGCGCGTCGGCGCTAATCTGAATAGGGCCTTTGCCCAGCCCCTGCTCCGCAACCGGTGCGGCCGAGGCGGTGGCAGAAACAACCATGAGCAAGAAGGGCCAGAATCGCCGGAAAGAAAATCGCCTATGGGACATACATGCCACGCACATCATGCAAAATATTCACCTCTTGGGTTTTTACCGAAGCCCAAAGACCTACCCCGGTCATCCAGTCTTGACCCCGTTCCAGCCGTACCGGCTCTTTGGACGTAATAATGCCCGTTTGCGCATCATAGTACACCTTTTCGGTGAGCAGGCGGGTGTCCGGTTGCAAGGTGCCAATAACGTTCCCCCATAAGGTAATCAGGTGGCTGTGACCATCTACTATGCCCTGATTGGCACGCAGATGCGTCTGCTGTCCCGGCTTGAACCGCTCAACGGTAACCTGGCTAAGTATGGTTTGATCGGCACTCGGCTCGTGATAGGCAGTCTGGGCGGTGGCCAGCAAATCCAGTTTCCCGGTTGCCGTGTACTGGCGCATGACCACGTCTTCGGCCGCCTGATCCCCCTTATGGATTTGACCATGCCAGTCAATGGGCGGCAGGGGCAGGGGATGCTGTGGCCAGGACCACCACACCAGCGCCGCGAGGACAAGCAACAGCAGAGACAGACCCAAGCCGGGGGCGCGGAAACCCGGTATCAGCTTACGCGACATGGCCAACTCTCGGATTGATTGGTGATCAAGACAGCGCTCCAACAGCCCTGGCGATGACTGCTGGCCAGTACCCCTGTGCCTGCAGAATCAGCTCGCAGAGCTCCCGCACCGCACCACGACCACCCCGTTGCACGCTCTGCCAGTGTACTCGACAACCGACCTCCGGGTGCGCATCAGCCGGAGCAGTCGCCAGACCAACGCGGGTAAGAATGGGCAGATCAATAAGATCATCTCCCATATAAGCTACCTCGGCGTCATCCAGGTCGAGGGCGATTTTGAGCTCCGTGTAGGCCAGATTCTTGTCCAAACAGCCTTGGTGAATCCGCTTGACGCCCAGATCATGGGCGCGATGGGCAACTGCCGGGGAATAGCGCGCGGTAACGATGGCAACCTCTATAGCCAGTTCCTGCACGAGCTTGATGCCGTAACCATCCCGCACATGAAAGGCTTTACTCTCCTTGCCATCATCGTCAAAAAATAAGCGGCCATCGGTCAACACGCCATCCACATCCAGAATCAGCAAGCGGACCCCGGCAGCGCGCGTCAACAAATCTGTGTCAGTCGACATCAATTCATTCATACAATGCCTGCGCGCAACAAATCGTGCATATTCAACGCGCCAATCAGCCGCGCCTCACCATCGGTGACCAGAAGCGCACCGATGCGATTATTTTCCATAAGGGCAAGGGCTTCAGCAGCAAGGGCTTCGGCAGTAATAGTGGCCGGTTTGGCATGAGCCAGTTCAGCCATAGGCTGTTCCCAGATATCCTGGCGCCGCGCGAAGGCACGGCGTAAATCACCGTCGGTAAAAATCCCCAGCACCCGGTCTTCCGCGTCCACCACTGCCGTCATTCCCAGCCCCTTGCTGCTCATTTCCAGTACGGCTTCGCATAACGGCGTATCCTCCCGTACCTTAGGCAGACTGATGCCCCGGTGCATCACATCCTGCACCCGCAGCAGCAGGCGTTTGCCGAGGCTGCCACCGGGATGAGACAGGGCGAAATCATCTGCCGAAAAACCGCGCGCCTGTAAAAGCGCCATAGCCAGGGCATCACCCATGGCCAAGGTTGCTGTCGTCGATGCCGTGGGCGCCAGGTTGAGAGGGCAGGCCTCCCGCGCCACACTGCAGTTGAGATGCACGGCGGCACTGCGCGCCAGGGTGGACTGCGGGTTACCGGTCATGGCGATCAGGGGCACCGCGAGGCGTTTGACCACTGGCAAAATAGCCAGAAGTTCGGCGGTCTCCCCGGAGTTGGAGAGAGCGAGCAGGCAATCCTGACGGGTGAGCATACCCAGATCGCCGTGGCTGCCTTCGGCGGGATGCAGGAAAAGGGCGGGGCTGCCAGTACTGGCCAAAGTCGCTGCGATTTTTTTGGCGATAATCCCGGACTTACCCATGCCACTAACGACGATACGGCCGAGACAGTTCAGCAGGAGCTCGC
>DAIAVG010000010.1 GCA_027445725.1 Acidithiobacillus sp. | reverse complement strand
TATATGGAATCATGTATGCATCCCTGGCAGATGGTATGTAGTGTGCCAGAACCAAAAATCCCGACAGGAACTGCAACACCACCATCAGTAGAAGTAGAGACCCTGCATAATAAAAGATATTGAAATTCTTTGGCGCATAGTATTCAGCCATGTGCTCCCGCCACATCTCCGGCAACGGCGAACGTTTGACAAACCACTCTTTGAAACTCATATCAGCCTCCTTTCTCGGCTACCACACTCAGCACAAATGCGCGAGCGGATACATTTTGGTTACAACGACGCTTTTCTTTTCCACATCGATGTCGTATTCAGGAACTGCCATATTATGCGGGGCGGGTGAACCTTTGATTACGCGTGCAGAAAGATCGTACATAGATCCATGGCAAGGGCAATGAAACCCACCGAGCCACCATGGCGCGACGCTGGCTTTTTTGGGCCGGTAATGCGGTATGCAACACAGGTGGTTGCATATTTTTATACCGACATACCATTCCGGCACCCGTGACCTATACTTGTTTTTGCAGTAGGGGGGCTGCTGCGGAATATTGCAGTTGGGATCTTTCAATAGGCCTTTCTGTTCAGCCTCGTCAAGAGTGGTCAGCATTTCCGGGGTTCGGTTTACCACTATAACCGGCTTTTCCTGCCACAGCGCCACCATTTGCATACCTGGCTCGATGGGAGACAGATCAATGGTGGTGGTGGCTAATGCCGCGGCGGCAGCCGTTGGATCCAACGATTTTACCATCGGTACCGCAATAGTGCCCGCTACCGCGGCGCCGGATACCGTCACCAGAGCAGTGAGAAAGCGGCGACGCGTTACATTTGGAGCATGCTTGTTGTCCTGCGTTTCGTCTGACATGATATTGATTCCTATGTGCTGTTTGATGGATTACATCGTAGAGGTTGCCAGATCCCTTTCAGTTCTGTCATCCAAATCAGGATTGATAAAATCTTGGGCATAAAACAACTCTCCGTTATGACCCAACACGTCACAATCCATTAATCTCGTATAGATACTGGTGATCGCTTCAGGAGGCGTATATCGCTTCATCGGCATACCGGGATGCGTCAACAGGCGAAGCCCTGTTCTACAGGGTCCGGGATCTACGATATTCACCCGGATACTCGTGTTGGCATACTCTATCGCCCACATACGAGCCATATGCAATATGGCGGACTTGCTCACGCCGTAGGCACCCCAATAGCCTTTGGGCTTTATACCGGATTCATCTGTTGTAAAAATAATAGATGCGTACGTAGCCTCTTTTAATAACGGAAGGCACTGCTGCGTCACCAGAAGAGGAGACTTTACGTTGACCTGAAATACATGATCCCATAGAGCTCCTTCATAGATCTCCAGTGGAGTCAACATCCCGAGTTCCGCCGCATTATGCACTATGCCGTTCAACTGGTTGAACTCGCTGGATATAGCAGCGCTTATGGTTTTAAACGCATCGCCTGTCGGTTCGGCCAGATCCACCACAAGAATAGCCGGCTCAGGGTATCCATAGTCGGTGATTTCATCGTAGACGCCTTCCAGATTACGCTTCGTCTTTCCCAACAAAATGACCGTAGCGCCCTGACGGGCATACTCAATGGATACGGCCTTGCCGATGCCGTCTCCAGCACCGGTGACCAGTATCGTTTTCCCCTCCAGAGTGCCGTCACCCCTCGGTTTGGTGTAATCATTTTCAACCATCGGGCTCACCGGGACCTTATGTAGGCGGCCAGCGCTGTGATTTGCTTTTGATTCAACCTGGTGGCGATGTATTGCATGATGTCCTTATGCGTGGCGACCCGCTGCCCTGACTTGAAATAGGTCAGTTGGTTGATCACATAAGTGCGTTTTTGCCCTGCTAACATTGGGAAGTAAGGGGGCAAACCGGCCAGCGTTGTGCCATGGCAGGCCATGCACGCTGGCATATGTTCCTTGGGCAACCCTCCGAAGTACAGTTTTTTCCCCTCGGCGACGAGTTTAGGATCGTAAACGTGTCCCGCCGCAGGCTTCTGAGAAGAAAAGTATTCGGCGACTTGCTGCATCTGCGCGGCAGTCAACGGGGCCACCATGCCCCACATAATGGATGATTGCGGATCTGCCCGTGTATGCGCTTTGAAATGGTCGAGTTCTCGCAGGATGTAAGGCTTCCATTGCGCCGCCAAATTGGGGAACATGCCCCCATCTGCTGCCACACCCTGCAGGCCATGGCAGGCCATACAAGTGGACTGCACCACCGTGGGAACCCCGCTTGGGGTGACTGACGCCGTTGCAGCGGTAACGCTCGTAGCACTAGCGGTGACCGCTGTAGGAGAAGCCGCAGAGACCGTTTTAGCGAGAGTGGAGCCATAGGCTACGGACGTCATGGCCATGGCTATCGTTAACACGGGAATAGCTGATAAAAACGGTTTTTTTTGTAGCATATATAGCACCTTGGTTGATAGGGCTAGCAACCACCAAGCTCCTATTGCAGACTCTCGATAGTTATAGGCCGGTTATGAACAAAACCCCATATTAATTATACGCAGGCGTAATCATATTATATAGATATTACCTGCCGATACACCATTCACGTTTCTTGCGAGTCCATAGATACGCCTTATTTGACCGCAAGAATTTAACGCTACAACTCCTTTTAAAGCCGCGATTGCGAGCAGCATCCACTAAATGCGATAAAGTCGCAACCGCGATAAAGTCCCCCTTCCGTCAATGCAAGCCGGACAGATATGCTGCCACATCCTGCATTTGCTGGATCGTCAGCTTCTCTGCTATAGGCTGCATAATGGGATTCACCCTACTTCCGTCATGCAAATATTTCAGTTGCTGAACCATGTATCCATATCGCTGCCCCGCCAATCGCGGGAATGTCCCTCGACCTGTCGCGTTCACCGCGTGGCAAGCCATGCACGCCGGGATACCCTGTGAAGCAATGCCCTGCAGGAATATCTGTTTGCCCGCAGAGACGCCCGGGCGCGGCGAGGACGCGCTGTGCATGGGCGACTGCGCCGCATAATACTTCGCAAGCGACTGTATATCCTGCTGATCCAAGGCTTGCGCGACAGGCCACATGTAAATCTGCGCATTCTGATCCGCACGCGTATGCTTCTTGAACTGCTGAAGCTGCCATGCGAGATATTGCACCTGCTGACCGTTAAGTCGAGGAACAATCGGATAGATGGTGTTCTCTCCGGTCTGCCCGTGGCAGACCATGCACGACTGTTGGACCGATTGGGGTGCCTGCGCCAGGGCCGGACCCGAACCCAATAACGCCAGCGCTACGACGGTACTGCAGATAACGCCCTTCTTTTTGGAAAGAGCCAAATTGTTCAATGATAATACAGGACACATAGCCCACCCCCTCCTTAAAATGATATCCAGGTCAGCAGCTCAAGCGTATTGTAAGCTGACGCTTTTTCAGGGCCTACAGCACCATTGGTCAAGCCGCGGAATTTGTTGTAGAGCGTATAGCGCAGGGAGAATCGCGTGTTCCACCACGGCAAATAAGACGCCTCAATCCATTCCCCATTGGTATCCGGAGATCCGTTCAAAGAATAGCTCGTTCCCCAGAGACCAGGGTTGGCCGAACCCCAGGTGTCCAGATACCCGCCGGATACGCCATAATGATCATGGAACCAATAAGCGCCATTTATATTGAGCGAGTTAAGCTTTCCTGTTGTCGTGGTTGAGATGGTGTTGCCTGGACCAAAGGTCTGATCCTCGTGTATCCAATCCGCGTGCAACGTGACGTTGCTGTTGTCCGCGGTATCCAGCCATTGCAGTTGGCTATCCAGGTCATAGTCATCGAAACTGTCTACGGGACCGCCTTTGGTGTTGGGACTATCATACAGGTGACTCCACATGCCATAGGTGCCGACTTCCCAGTTCCAGTTACCCCAGTCGCGCTGATAGGCCAAGCGAACATAGGGAGCGACGCCCTGCATTCTGCCATCATTGGCATATCCGAATGCCCCCCCAGAATTCGCCTGCACACCAATGCCATCGGCGTTGGTGTACCCGTCGGCCTCGAAGTAAAGCCAGTTGGCCTTGTTCGGCCCGAAGATATAGGCCTCATAAGTACCGACACCCACAAGAGGATAACCGGCGCCATGCGCTCCTTCGATGAAGGTGGTGGGAATCTGCCGAATAGCACTATATTTGGAACTTGAGAACGGCGCGGACCAATCGGGCACCGTGTTGTAGATATCAGGCTCGGTCGGCGTATTATTCACTTCGACGCCGGTAATCAGCAGTTGATCGGGGCCAAAACTCCATGGATGCGCCCAACGGAAGTCGCTGTCGTCCATGCCAAAGCCACCCCGACCACTATAGGTCAGATGCATGAATGCACCGATATGCGGGGTAATTTCACCCGCATAGAACAAACTCACCTGCTGCGGAAATTGAATGTCATTCTGGTTGCCCGGCGGGTTAGAGACGCCTGCCCCATTAAATGCTTCCTGACCGCCAGCCACATTCGCATAGCTCGCTTGCGCAAATACCGAAAACTGCGATACGCGCATCAGCAGCAGCGCGGTGCTCTTCCCAAACTTCGCCTCCAGTTTCTGCTGCCGCTGCACATTGTTGGTGGTGTAGCCCAGCAACTTGAACATGCGACCCATCGGGGTGAGCTGCGGATAGGATGTATGACAGGTTGCGCAAGACCATCCGGTCTGACGAGCGAACGTCGGCAACGCGAGTGCATTGCCGGAGAATGCCGCCGCCCCAACCATGAGCGTAGCGCATGTAGCCCAACGGGCCTTGTTTTTCCACTGCAACTTTATTTCCATGTTTGATCTCCCTTTTTAATATCTCTTCCGTTCCTGGCGGAAAACCCATACCCGCCCTTGTTGCCACTTCGTCAATCATACGCGGACTGCTCACTCCGCCAGAAGTCCGTTCGTCTACACCAAAAAATACTGCAAACTCTATGCCAAGTCACCAGCGTTTTAGCGTTCAGTAACATCATGATTAACTGATACGTTTTCACAAAAAAATACCGTTGTAGTCATCAGGTAATGCCGCTTTTGACGTGACGGTTAAGTCATACTGCCATCTCTGGCATACACTCCTCTCTCGTTGTCCATGCGACATCATATAGCAGCGTCGCAAAAAGATCGCGAACACTTCTAATTTGTTGGCCGAAGGGTAGCTGTCCGGCGCCTCGAAAGAATAGCCCATGCTGCACATCACCGCGTTGCGCAGCCGCCAATTGGGCCTCTATGCAGAATTGTCCTGAAGATGAACTGCCATCCTTGAACCCGCAATGCACCAAGCACTCCGTCTGACTGGGGCATTGAGAACGATCCTGACTTGCACAGGCGCGCAGCTTTTCCTCACGCCCCAAGTAACGGCGCAACCAGGGAGTAAGCACTGCGCGCGCGGGCAGACCTGCCGAACTCATAAATGTCACCAGGTCTTTAGGCGTCGCATCGGCGAGGACACGCTTAAAATTGATGTGCGCATCGCCCTCGGTGGTTACAGCGAATGGCGTACCCAACTGAACCCCGCTCCCGCCGAGAGAAAATATCTCCCGTATTTTCTGAAAGGAAGATATCCCTCCAGCAGCAACGAGCGGGATCTGGTCAGGTTTCAGACCCATTTCTTCAAACAGTCTGCGGATCGCGGGCAGGACATTTGCAAAACCATACTTGGGATCTGAAACATCCTCCAACCTGGTGGCTCCCAAGTGCCCGCCCGCAAATTGGGGATTCTCGATAACAATAGCGTCTGGAAGACGTTTCTGGCGCATCCAACGGCGCAGAACCACCTGAACGCCGCGAGCTTCAGAAAGGATCGGGATCAGCGCGACCTTGGGGAACTCCGCGGCCAGCGTGGGCAAGTCCATGGGCAGACCCGCGCCCACGATCACCGCATTAACCCCACTCTTGATAGCTTGCAGCACATGCTCTCGATAGCCGGAAATGGCATGCATGACATTGACTGCGATAAACCCCTCCCTTCCCGCGATCCGGCGTGCCTCCTGAATCTCGCGATCTAAGGCGACCAGGTTCGCCCTGGCCGAGGCTTCAGGATCTCTCAGGCGCCGCAAGTGCCGCATCAAGTCCTCGTGCAAACGGCGTAACTCCACGCTTGCAATCGTTCCGATGGCCCCTTCAGCCGCCACAGCCCCGGCTAAACTGTGTGCTGAAACACCAATACCCATACCCCCCTGTATCACGGGGAGCAGGGACCGTCCTTTGATCTTTAAGTATGGGAAATCCATGTCAACCACCTCGTTTGCGTCGCGCCGGACGCATAATAAAAGTACTTCCACATCCGTTTATTGTCTGATATGGTATATGAATAATGCTTTTTCAACGGAATGTCAACAAGGCGGTTGAGCATTCCATTGCACGCGACAACTGACGAAAAGGAGAGATGGGGAAAAGGCAACCTTACGCTTGCCACGCTATTCCTCCCCGACAGAAATGCCGGGGCCCCCGCAAAAACCAATGACGACAAAATTCATGCATCAAGGGCGCGCACTAGCACGTCCATTTATCGCCACAACAACAATTTTGATGGATCCGGTGCTCACCGCCCTCTTCGTGGGCACGGCCAATTGGGTTCTGGCGAAGCATCAACCAGATCTCTACCAGATAGAGGGGCGGCGCATTGTGGTCGAGGTGTCCGACCTCGGAAAATCATTCCGCTTTACAATAAGGCGGGGAAGGCTTGCTCCGGCCCTCGCTGGACCGGTCGACTTGCGCATTGCAGGGACCGCCAAGGATTTTTGCCGACTCGCACTACGCCTCGAAGATCCGGACACCCTTTTCTTCGCCCGCCGCCTGGTGTTGGAGGGAGAAACATCCATCGGACTGCATCTTAAGAATATTTTGGATTCGATAGACTTGGATTGGCTCGCCCCGATCAACGGTCTACCAGCCCCATTGGGTCCCCGAATAAGGCAAACCATAGATCGTGCTATCCGCAAAACGCACGCCGACAGGCGCTTGCATGACGTACTTGATCGCGCTCTTCAGCCCTGAGTGCCTGTATATACCTTAAATGGATTTGACGGCCTCACCATTGACTATAAATGAGTACATAGAAACGGGCTGTAATGTTTTAGAAATAACGCCCTGCGATATTATATTCCACAGACTAACCGGCACCGCTCCGGTACACTTGTTGCTCGCACCGAACTGGTGTTCTGGAAAATGGAACGGTTTAATAGAAAGGACATCATAATGAATGACCGTAAACCGGAGTTGGTTTGCCCCGCAGGCGGATTGCCGGCCTTGAAAGCCGCCATTGATAATGGCGCAGATGCTGTATATATGGGCTTCCGCGACGACACTAACGCCCGCAATTTTCCTGGGCTTAATTTTGGTCCAGATGATACCGCACGCGGTGTCGAGTATGCGCATCGCGCTGGAAAAAAAGTCCTTCTCGCCATCAACACCTATCCACAGGCACACAACTGGTCTGCCTGGACCACCGCAGTGGATCGCGCTGCGGTGCTTGGGATAGATGCCGTGATCATGGCGGACCCTGGATTGCTGCGTTATGCTGCAAGTCACCACCCCAATCTGCGTTTACATCTTTCCGTGCAGGCGTCTGCCACCACCCATCAGGCCCTGGCGTTCTACCACCAGCGATTTGGCATTCAAAGAGCCGTTCTCCCAAGAGTTCTCTCCTTAGAACAGCTTTGGCATACCATAACCAACAGCCCAGTAGAAATCGAAGTATTCGGTTATGGAAGTCTATGCGTCATGGTAGAAGGTCGTTGCGCTTTGTCATCCTACATTACGGGCCGGTCCCCCAATGCCAGCGGGGTTTGCTCACCAGCCGAGTCGGTACGATGGGAGGAGACCCCCCTGGGCCGCCAGTCTCGCCTCAATGGCGTATTGATTGATCGCCATGGCCTTAATGAAGCGGCCGGGTACCCTACCTTGTGCAAGGGCCGCTACTATACCAACGCGCAACCGTATTACGCCATTGAGGAACCTACCAGCCTAAATGTCTTGGATATCCTGCCAGATTTATTCCGGCATGGTGTAGCCGCCATCAAGGTGGAGGGGCGCCAGCGAAGTCCGGCCTATGTCGCCTCTGTCGCGCGCGTCTTGCGCGAGGCCATAGATCTTTGCGCTTCGAATCCTGAGCGATATTCCGTAAAAACCCAATGGACCTCCGCCCTGGATCGCCTTTCTGAGGGACAGTCCCATACTCTCGGGGCATATCACAGACCTTGGCATTAACTCCCGGTATTATACAGACGGCCCATGCTGTGATTTAGCGATAGCCTATGACTTTTGCATACTGATTCAGCGATCCGATGGCTATAGACATTCATTCAACAAGATAGCATTGTCAAAAGGAGATGCGGGAATGGGGCTTGCAACACAGGCCACGCTATCCCTCCCCGGTATAAAGGCCAGGGCTTCCCGAGCAAATAGATGAAAATCTCATTAGGCCCAATTCACTACTACTGGTCAAAGGAAGACATAGAGCAATTTTATCGGTCCGCAGAACACTGGCCCGTAGACATTGTTTATTTAGGAGAAACCGTGTGCGCAAAGCGACGCGCCCTACGTAGAGCCGACTGGCTCGACATTGCTGCGCGACTAACCGACGCTGGTAAGGAGGTCGTGCTTTCCACGTTAGCACTCCTAGAAGCCAACTCGGATCTACTACAATTAGAGAAGATTTGCGCAAATGCCAATTACATTGTCGAAGCCAATGACATGTCTGCGGTTCATTTACTGGCGGGGCGGGTTCCATTTGTCGCTGGGCCGCATATAAACTGTTATAATAGCGAAACATTATCGCTATTAGCCGAGCTTGGGGCAACTCGATGGGTTCCTCCGGTGGAGCTACCCGCCACGACCATCGGCACGTTACAAAACACGCGGCCGGAGGCCATGGAAACCGAAGTGTTCGCATATGGATACTTACCGCTATCGTTTTCGGCGCGCTGCTTCACCGCCCGTGCGGATAATGTCGGCAAGGACGAGTGTGAACAACGCTGCATACGAGATCCGGAAGGGCGGCCACTTTTTACCCAAGAGCATGAACGCCTATTCACCATGAATGGCATCCAGCTTCAATCAGGCATTCCATGCAATCTGTTATATGAGACTGGCGCAATGTTGGATATGGGCATAGATATAGTGCGTATATCTCCACAGCTAAAAGATACAGACACCATTGTGAAAACATTTCATGCAGCTGTAGATGGGACATCTATTTCCGAGGGGATGCTGCGCTCACCTGTTTGTAACGGCTATTGGCATGGCTTACCGGGCATGACGTTCATGCATGCGCATAACGACTGATGGGAAAAAGATTTATGAACAAGCTAACCTGGGGGGATAGCGGGCTTCGGGACGGCGCCGATAACCTCGTTCTGGATTCCCAGCAAATTATCGTTACACGTACAGATCATGTGCCATTGCTTCGATTTTACGAAAGCACACGAACCGTAGCATTAGGTGCCTATGAAGACAAGGATTTTGCTGTACGGTCAGCATACTGTCAGGCCAAGTCCATACCGATCATTCGCCGCTTAACTGGCGGCGGCACGTCGTATTTATATCCCAAGCAAATCAGTTGGAGCTTAACGCTTCCGGTGCAACATTTAAATATCGAACAATGGCTCGATATCATTTGCATGGCCGTTTGCGATGGTCTATCTAATAGTGGCCATGAAAACATTTATTTCAATAACCCAAATGACATCTACGCGAATGGACAAAAGCTGGGGAGCGTATATATAGGCGTATTAGATAATGTTCTAATCGCAAATGGCACTCTATTCAGGTCGTTGGACATAAATACGATGCTTCACGCGCTACGCGTTCCAAAGGAAAAATTAACACCCGCAGGCATACATACGGCCACGCATCGCTTCACCACTCTGCCGAACCTGAGCGATGCAGGCTTATTACAACTCAAGGCGTCTTTAGCACAAGCTATAGCTCAATCATGTAACTTGCCTAGTATTATGCAGATTCCATGGATTAATAATACATCACAAACATACGTATGTGATCACCACAACCTGCCAGAAAATGCTCATGAGAGCACCTATAGCGGTTTTATTACAACATCGGGCGGTGTGCTTCACGGGCGCATACAATTCGATACGGATCTCCGGATATCATCCTTACACCTGAATGGTAATGTGTACATTCGACCGCACAACCTGTTTCGTAAAATTGAATCGGTATTGCGTGGTGCATCAGAAACTGAAATCACGCGACGAATGGACAATTTATTTTATGAGAATCAATGGGAATTGTATGGATTTACTCCCCACCATATTATGGTGTTGCTCCGGCGCCTTTTCGAACAACATGGAATAGCCGTCAAACTTTCCATAGCGCCATCGTCAGCAAGTTCCTTCATGATCCATGACCCCGACGGAACAATGGATGCCTTTGATATCGTAGCAAAGGCCGACACCTTACTCGTTCCATACTGCGCCAAACCCGCATGGTGCAAGTGGCGGCATAAAGACGGCTGCTCCCAGTGCGGGAAATGCGATGTTGGTGAGGTATACAAGGTAGCCAGACAGCAGGGATTAAATGTCACCACAGTAAGGAATTTTGAACATTTAGAGATTGCACTAAAAGCACTCAAGAAACGTGGCACGAAATCCTACTTAGGAATGTGCTGTAATAATTTTTACATCAAGCGAGAATATGCATTTCGCTCAGCAAATATGCCCGCATTGTTACTGGATATCGCTGGCGCCAACTGTTACGATCTCATGCAAGAACAGTCGGCATATTCAGGAGAGTTTAGCGCCGAGTCATCTATAGACCTTGGTGTAGCGGAAAAGGTTATAAGGCTTGCGGGACGAAAACCCATGCAATAGGCGTACAGACGATAGAACCAGCATCGCTATCTAACTAAGATATTTGGTACATAGACGCGCAACCGATCAACCACATCACCATCTATTGGAGTGTGGCTAGCAACCAACTCCAAATCTGCACATCCGGCCTTGTTAAAGCGTTGCAATACCCACCTGGATACGCCAAGCATTTGCAACTCGCTGGCCATCGTAACAAGATCTGCGCTATTTAAAATGGTATTATGTACCGTTGTTCGGATCTCATAGGAAACCTTACTGGATAACATCCGTTCGAGAGATTCTCTTACCTTGCCGCCGCTTCCTGGTACGCGGGTGACATCGGGATAACGCGCAAAAGGTGACTTGACATCAAACCCAACCCAATCCAAGAATGGGAGCATATTTGCAAAGTTATGTGGATATAGTCCGGACGTGTGCAGGGCGACATTGAATCCCAATGCCCTTACTTGCCTCATCGCCAACAGCAACGATTTATGGACTGTTGGTTCCCCGCCACAAAATGCTACTGCATCCAGCAACCCCTTGCGGGTAACCAACCACTCCATGACGCTAGGCCACGACATAACCGACGGTCCCTGCCCCTGCTGTAGGCTTGGATTATGGCAGTAACGACAGCGACACGGACAACCTTGGGTATATAGTACAGCACACAAATGCCCTGGGTAATCCACCGCACTAAACTGGGAGAGACCGGCAAAAGTCGGTAATAAAATTGATCCGTTCTCAGATATAATATCCCTCATATCGAGAACGTTGGCGCCCATCTAATGATCCGATGGAGAGCGATCCCCATCGAAACTCTTGGTCTCGATGAAATGCTTACGTTCCAAATGCTCTCCTTGCTTACCTATATTAAACGATGAGGTCGGGCGATGATACCCCATAACCCTTGTCCAAACCTCACAGGGTTGTCTTTCGTCATCACTCAACTCCACTTCTATCGGGCTTTCATTGACTATCTCAGGGCACATAATATTCTCCTTTAATGTGTTATGCAGAACGCCGCCGCTTTTCTGCAATGCGTTCTTGGTCACAGACGGGACAAAATGGATGCTCACCAGCCAGATATCCATGCACCGGACAGATGGAAAAAGTGGGGGTAACTGTAATGTACGGCTGCCGGAATCGCTCCAGCGCGCGCCGCACCAAGCGTTTGCAGGTTTCTGAGCTAGAGAGGCGCTCGCCCATATATAGATGAAGAACGGTGCCTCCCGTGTATTTGGCTTGCAAAGCCTCCTGTCGTTCCAATGCCTCAAATGGATCGTCCGTAAATCCAACCGGCAGTTGCGAAGAATTCGTGTAGTAGGGTTTGTCCAGGGTTCCCGCTTGCAAAATATCGGGAAACCGCTTGCGATCTTCTTTGGCGAAACGGTAGGTGGTGCCCTCCGCGGGCGTAGCCTCCAGATTGTACATGTGGCCTGTTTCCTCCTGAAAGGCGACCATACGATTCCTTATATAATCTAAAAACTCTAAGGCGAACTCGTAACCCAAGGGCGTTGTGATATCCTCCCTATCGTCCGTGAAGTTGCGGATCATTTCGTTGACCCCATTAATGCCAATGGTGGAGAAATGATTGCGAAGCGTGCCCAAATAACGTTTGGAGTAGGGGAACAACCCCGTGTCCATGTGGCGCTGGATGATCTTACGTTTGATCTCCAGACTGTTTTTTGCCATTACCAGCAGACTATCGAGTTGACGATATAACTCATTGCGGTCGTTTTTATGGAGATAACCCAGCCTGGCGCAGTTGATGGTCACCACACCAATGGAGCCCGTCTGCTCTGCTGAACCGAAAAGCCCATTTCCGCGCTTGAGCAATTCGCGCAGGTCGAGTTGGAGCCGACAACACATAGAGCGCACCATGTTGGGCTGGAGTTCAGAATTAATGAAATTCTGAAAGTAGGGCAGGCCGTACTTTGCCGTCATAGCAAACAGTCTTTCGGCGTTTTCCGAATCCCACGGAAAATCAGAGGTTATGTTGTAGGTTGGAATGGGGAAGGTGAAGACGCGGCCCTTGGCATCCCCTTCGCTCATCACCTCGATATAGGCGAGGTTGATCAAATCCATTTCCGCCTGCAGATCGCCATAGCGGAATGGCATCTCCTTTCCACCGATGACCGGAACCTGTTCCCGAAGATCTTCAGGGCAGACCCAATCGAGCGTTACATTGGTAAAAGGGGTCTGGCTGCCCCAGCGGGAAGGCACGTTCAGGTTGTAAATGAACTCCTGAATATTCTGACGTACTTCGTCATAGGAAAGCCCGTCCTTGCGGACAAACGGTGCCAGATAGGTGTCAAAGGAACTAAAAGCCTGCGCGCCAGCCCATTCGTTCTGCAAGGTGCCCAGGAAGTTTACCATTTGCCCCACCGCACTGGACAAGTGGCGGGGAGGTGCCGCTTCCACCTTCCCTGGTACGCCGTTAAACCCCTCTTGCAGCAAGGTTCGCAGAGACCACCCAGCACAATAACCTGCCAGCATATCGAGATCATGGATATGAATGTCCGCCTCACGGTGAGCGGCGCCGATTTCATCCGGATAGACATGACTCAACCAGTAATTGGCGATCACTTTCCCCGCGACGTTCAGAATCAGACCGCCCAACGAATAACCTTGATTGGCATTCGCGTTGATTCGCCAATCTTCCCGATCCAGGTACTCATTTACCGAGCTAACGGCATCCACCACCGCCTGACGGTCCCTGCGCAAGCGTTGATGCTGCTCACGGTAGGCGATATAGGCACGGGCAGTACGGTAGAAGCCTTCATCCATCAACGTTAATTCGACATGATCTTGAATCAGTTCAATCGTGGGGTCACGGTCGATAACGAGGGGCTGCAACGTGTTCAGAACCACGTCCGTAATTCGCCCAGCGACACTGTCATCAAATTCACCAGCTGCGTGTCCCGCCCGCGTGATGGCAGAGCAAATTCGATTTGGATCGAAAGGCGCCCTCGTACCGTTTCGCTTAATTACAAATGGCCAAATAGCCCTACTCGAATGGCTGGCGGACAAAGGTTCTTTCATTAGCTTACGCGGGGACTCCGTCTTCTAGGACGGAGGGGATAGCGCGACGGCAGCAAACCGCCCCATTCCCGCTTCTCCTGGTTGCTAGGCTATCTAGAGTTACTGCTTTTCATTCCCATATAAAAAGGACCGGCTTTGCCTGGCCAATCGACTCTGCAAGGGCTGCTGTAGATCAGTCTGTATTCGCGCATTAGGGACTACTCCTGCATGTGGCGAAAAACTCCATCTGCAAAGACGGTACACCTGAATACCGCAAAATAACATCATGTAGATATCCTTTTATATAATTTACCAGATATAGTGGATTTGTCAATGGCCATTGAGGCGTTGTTATCCCTCGCGTTATCAGGGTCCCGCAACCGTCGCAGATCACCGCGCATCATGGCCTGGCACAGCGAAGAAGGATTCACACGTTCCTCAGATGATCCAGATGTGGTTCCTCAAACCGCGCCTGAACGCTGTCTGAACGTCCGGAAGGCCTTGCAGCCCACCACCAGCCAGACAGGGGTTTCTAGGACAAGGATACTGAATAGCTTGTGGATAACTTTGTGGATATTTTTCTGGCTGCAATGGTTTCGTCATGACAAGGGCGTATTGACACAGAGCGGAAACATTATGTAACAATAAAATTGTATTTATTACAATGCATTACATAAACTACTGAAACATGACCCCGAACAAGTCCACGTAACTGCAGTTTAATATTTTTGTGGAAAACTTTATCAAGCCCGGCATCATCTTGACTGCCATCGCTAATAAATTTCGTCCACGTTTGTGCCCATCTCGCGCGTTTTTCCTGCCCCCTGGGCAAAGACCTGGTCATAGGCACGGTCAATGGCGCGCACCGCCATATTTGGGTATACTTCATCGACGGAGAATTATGGTGAAACGCCCTTCCCGTTGCGGGGAGTGAGCCCACTCTGCTACCGCGTGACACTGACATGGTAGCGACAGAAGGCACAGCGCTTTCACCTCCAGACCCTCTGACCAGGTTACGCATGAGCAGTCATCCAGCGCCATCCGCGCTGCACAACGGAGACGCCTTATGGGCGGCGCTGTGTGTGCAGTTGCAAGAACAGACCACAGCCCAGCAGTTCAACACCTGGCTGCGCCCCCTTCGTGGCGAGTTGCATGGTAACGAACTGCGCCTGTTCGCACCCAATACCTTCGTCAAGGAATGGGTGCGGGAAAGACTGATGGATCTGCTGGAAGGGGTGCTCGCCCAGCTTGCACCGGGAATGATGCTTCGCCTGGAACTCGGCACCGACGAAGGGACGACCCCAGCCCCGGTAGCAGCTACTCCAGCCACTGCTCCGATCACCGATCCGCGCAATGGCAACCGGCTCAACCCGGGCTTTTCCTTCAAGTCCTACGTTGAAGGCAAATCCAATCAGCTCGCGGTGGCGGCGGCCCGGCAGGTCGCCGAAAATCCGGGGAAATCTTACAATCCGCTGTATATCTATGGCGGCGTCGGACTGGGCAAGACCCATCTCATGCAAGCGGTGGGAAACGCCATCCTCCAACGCAACGCCGATGCCAAGGTGCTTTATGTCAGCTCCGAAGGCTTCATCATGGACATGGTGCGCTCCCTGCAACACAACACCATCAATGACTTCAAGCAGCGTTACCGCAAGCTGGATGCCCTGCTCATTGACGACATCCAGTTTTTTGCGGGCAAGGACCGTACCCAGGAAGAGTTTTTTCACACCTTCAACGCCCTCTTTGACGGCGGCCGGCAGATTATTATCACCTGTGACCGCTACCCCAAAGAAGTAGACCGCCTGGAAGAACGCCTGCAATCGCGCTTCGGCTGGGGACTGACGGTCGCCATCCAGCCCCACGATCTCGAAACGCGCATGGCCATTGTCCTCTGCAAGGCGGAAGAAAGCGGCGTTGATTTGCCCGAAGAAGTGGCCTTCTTCATCGCCGAGAAAATCCGCTCCCATGTCCGCGAACTGGAAGGCGCGCTGCGTCGGGTGGTCGCCCATGTCAACTTCACCCACAAGCCTTACAACCTGGATACCGCCCGTGAGGCCCTGCGCGACCTGATCGACGTACAGAAACGCATGGTCAGCCTCGACAACATCCAGAAAGTCGTAGCCGAATATTTTCACATTCGCGGTTCCGATATGCAGTCCAAACGACGCAGCCGCAACATTGCCCGTCCCCGGCAGATGGCCATGTGCCTCACCAAGGAACTCACCAACCACAGTCTGCCGGAAATCGGCGAGGCCTTCGGCGGACGCGACCACACCACCGTCCTCCATGCCTGCCGCCAGATCGATAAACTGCGTCAGGAAGACACGCAGATGGATGAAGATTACTGCAACCTGCTACGGATTCTTGGCGCATGATCCAGCACTCGCAAAAGCTGTGGATAAGCTCCTGTATAACCCCTGTGCAGGCTCTGTACGAAAAATGGGGCTCTTTTTTATCCCCGAGCATACCAGCTTATCCACAGCTTTCCGACGGCTTATCTAGGTCCATAATTCCATGTCAGGCAAGGGATTACACCACATTCCCACAGCCTACCCGACCATTAATAATAATAGTAGTTAAAAGAAAAAATATAAATTATATATATAAAGCGGCCCGACCGGCCCTTTTTCAGATCTGGCACTCAAGGAGCAAAACCTGATGAAAATCACCATCGATCGCGAAGATCTCCTGCCTATCCTGGCCAATATGGCAAACATTGCTGACCGGCGACCGGTACAACCCATTCTTGCCCATGTCCTCATCGAGGCCGCAGGGCAACATTGCCGCTTCGTCGCCACCGATCTGGAAGTTCAGCTTGCCGCCGACCTGGACCATCCGGTAGACGCTCCGGGCACCTGCGCCGTTCCCGCCCGCAAGCTCTATGACATCTGCCGGGCTTTACCGGAACACACACCCATAGAATTTCATAAGGACGGCGAAAAGCTGCTCTTAAAGGCCGCTAAAAGCCGCTTCACCCTGCACATATTGCCCGCTGATCAATTCCCATATCTCAGCACTCACAGCAGTCGTTGTCAGGGTAACTGCAATGCCAAAGCCTTTCGCGAAGCGCTTGCCGTCGCTGCCAACACCATGGCACAGAACGACGCCCGGCTCTTCCTGAACGGTGTCCTCGTCGAGGTGGAAGGTCAGGAACTGCGTCTCGTAGCCACAGACGGTCATCGCCTGGCCATGATGACCCTGCCCTTTGCCAGCAATTTGGAAAGTGGGAGCTACCAGGCTATTCTTCCGCGCAAAGCCGTTCTCGAACTGCTGCGGATTCTCGATGATGGCGATATCGCGCTGGAAATGTCGGACACCAGTTTTCTGCTCAACGATGGTGCGCAACAGTTCGCCTGCAAACTCATCGACGCCAAATATCCCGATTACCGGCGGGTGATCCCCCAGGGACATCCCCGCTTCGCCATACTGGACCGCCAGACCTTCAAAAGCGCCTTGCAACAAAGTGATGTCCTGGTCAGCGACCGTAATCCGACCACCCATCTGCACCTCAGTAATAACCAGATGACCCTGC
>DAIAVG010000009.1 GCA_027445725.1 Acidithiobacillus sp. | reverse complement strand
CGGAGAAAGGAAGAGATCCTTCCCGCCCCCCTCGGGGATCAGGAAACCAAAGCCGTCGGGGTGGGCGCTGACCGTACCGCGCACCAATTCCATCGCCTCAACGATTCCGTAAGCGCCGCGGCGGTTGCGAACCAGTTGACCATCCCGTTCCATGGCCCGTAGACGACGCCGCAAGGCTTCCTGATCATCTTCGGCCACCTCGAGTTCAGCGATAATGTCTTCCAGAGTCAGTGGCTGGCCAGCACCCTCCAGATAGCTGAGAATGTATTCCCGGCTGACGATAGGTCGTTCATATTTTTCTTTTTCCCGCTCGAACATGGGATCGCGCTCGCTCAGCGATGCAGGCTCTTGTGTTTCCGGCATTGACAAATGCTCCTTAATAAATGATTATTCCGCTCACGCCGAGGTGGCGGAATTGGTAGACGCGCTAGGTTCAGGTCCTAGTGAGCGAAAGCTTGTGCTGGTTCGAATCCAGTCCCCGGTACCACAAACAGAGCAGGCAGGGAATCTACGGGTTTCCTGCCTGCTTTTTTTATACTGACGCGGGAAAGCAGTCTCTGCCACACTCTGTTGCCACATTGTTTATTCATGCTCTGCAATCCGAAGCACCCTCCAAAAAAAGCGAACGGGCGTGAACCCGCGTATTGGGCGTATCTTGCGGGATGATCCTCTACTTGTCCAACGGACACAGGCCACAGCCCCTATTTCAGATGATCTTGGGAACTCTTGGCCCCGTTCTGTTCTATGCGATAAACCCATGCCAGAACTTCTGCGACGGCCTGATAGAGTTGTGGCGGAATCTGCTGGTCGAGATCAACCTGCATCAGCAAGCTCACCAGTTCCTTGGATTCATGCACGAAAACCCCTGCCTCATGGGCTTTCGCGATAATTTGTTCAGCAACCAATCCCCGCCCCTTCGCCACGACAATGGGCGCCGAATCCTTGCCACTATAGCGCAAGGCCACGGCGTTGGGCGGGTTTTCTGGCTGGTTATCCATCAAATGCGCGGATCTCATGCTGCGTTACACGCAGGCCCAGCGCCCGCAAAGCCGCCTTCAAATCCCCCCAATGATTTCTTAAAGCTGCCGCCTGATCCGCAGTGATGGCCAGGCTCAGCGTGTCGCGATGCAAATGCAGCTTCGCCTGAATATTCCCCAAATGGGGCATTTGCAGCGTCAATGTGCTATCCCAATGCGGCGCTGTCTCCGACGTCGTCACCGGGGAGCGTGCATTCTCTCCCACACGCTCCTCGCGTCGGCTGACCATCCATTGCACAAACTGCCCCGGCCAAACCGGGCCGTTCCAGGTGATCTGCTGCTGGTTCAGCACCTGAATCTGGCGGCCCACAAGGCCGGCAATATCTCCGGTCATCGATGCAGACGCATAGCGGATAGCCGGCTTTCCCAAATCGGCAATCTGGGTGTACGTCATCGCCCCCGCGACACGATCGGGTAAGACACGTTCCGGGGTCTGGCTGGCCGCCAGTGTCGTCTGCGGTAAAGGGCCTTCTGGCACCGGCAATAAGGACGCATTCTGTGGCTCTGCGCGCAGGTTTTGCAGCGACAGCTGGCCCTGCACCCAAGCCGCCAGATGGCTTTCATAAAAGAGCCCACTCTGCGTTATGGACTGCTGCAGCAACTGCGCGAGCGGGGCACTTGCTGAGGGTGGCTGCGGCAGCAATGGCTGTAAGCTGCGGAGCCCGCTGCCACTCTCGGCTGGAGACAAACCCAGAAGAGACTGCGCCGTACTCGACAAGCCCACACGATCCGGCAACGACGCTGCTGCCGAGGTCGTGAGCAAAAAGGCGGGACGGGAACGGCCTCCCAAATAGAGCAACTGCAAGCGGTCTCCCGCTGCCCACTGGCCGGGCAACTGAAAGGCCAGCGTCTTCCCCGCTACCGCTATGAGCGTCTGCGCATTGGCGCTTTGTAACACCCGCCCCTCCAGGAGGGTGCCGGGTGTTATGGTTTTCGCAAGCGCTGTAGCCGCATTTGGAATAAGTACCGCGCCAACAACGCGCATGGGCGTCAGGGCGCTGGCGGAAGGCGTCATTTTTGCGGCGGCCGATTGTTCAGGCGGATCAGGAGTTCCGCCTCTTCTTCACCGATCTGGCAGGCGCTCGCAATATAGCAGGCGTTACGCCCCGACTCGGCCAGCATGCGGGCGCGCCGATAACGGTTTCCTTTCTCCTCGCTCTCCTCCGTCGGCCGTGACTGGACCTTGAGACCTCCGCCATGTGTGTCGCGCGCGGCGTGGGAAGCATTCGTTTCTTTTGTCGTGTGGCCGACGGTAAGGCGTCTCACAGTCTCCTCCAGCGCCCGCACACGCTCTTGAGAAATCTGCAGATTCGTCAGCAAGCGACGCTGCAAACGCCACAACATCGCTTGGGCAGCAATAATAATCAGCGCGAGAACCAGCAAAAGAAACCACATCAGCATTCATCCTTGGTGATCATGTTTTCCACCAGCGCTTGATCCGGCCTTTCCAGGACGTAGGCTCTGCCTTGGCAGAACTGCGTAAACCAATGCTCAACAAACGTAAGATTTCCCGGTCACGGGCCTGCACATATTGCGCGACTTTTTCCTGATCTGCGGCGGGCGGATCCAGAAACGCGAGCCCCAGAATAACACCGGAGACATCAGTCGCATAAGCATCCACAAAGCGTACGATAGCTGGCATACGCAGTGGCGCACTGTCACGAATACCGAAGATGAGTTGTGGTATTCGCTCTCCCGGCTGAAAGGGAAAATCTTTTGGACAACGGCTAAGCATGCGCAAGCCACCTGCACTGATATCCTGCATCCGTCCTGTAATCATCTGCGCGCCCTGCCGATATGCCTCTACCTGATCCGGATCCTGCACGGTCGGCGGGACCCGGTATAACTGACGACGCTGCAGTTGATAAAGGGCATCCGGGTAACGGACCACGACCGCCTCTTCTTCCATCCGAACTATGCTGCTGCGGAATCCGCTAACCAGACCATCCATGCGGGTAATAATCGTAACGGGCCATTCCGGGCGCACGTTCTGCGGAAAATTGAGCGGAACATCCACCCAGAGAAGCTCCTCCTGCATATCGAGCAGTAGCGTATTGAAACTCTCGGGTTGACCGTCCAGCCACAAGGTACAAAAAATATGATCCCGAATGAGTCTCGCCAAGACGTTGGTCGCATGCAGCCAAGAACTGACCCGATAGCGGTCGGCAAAGAGGTGCTGGCGGGCCTCGTGAATCTGCTCCGTCATCGTTTCCCCTCTACCTCCCGGCCGGACTCTAACCGGTCCTGCGTGTCACGTCAGACCCTGTTTTGTGTCATCTTAGCAGTACTCGGTCGACCTGTCCCGTCAGGCATTCTCCTGTTGCAACTGCTGCCACAAGGCCGCCATATCCTGTAGGGCGATGGCACGGGTGGGCCGCAGAATCGCAGGCAGCAACCAGTTTTGCCAGGTGAAGAAAGCATTCTCAGGGAGCGGTGGAGCCAGCAGATACCCCTGTATGTAGCGTCCGCCGAGCAGTAGCCACAAATGCAGTTCATCGGGGGTGGCAACCCCTTCGGCTACCAGATCGCATTGCGCAATCTGGCTGAGCAACCGGCTGGCTCCGGCAACACCGAAACTGGCCAAGTCCTTGCGGAAGGCACGAATAAAGCCTTGGTCCAGCTTAAGTTCATTAAAGCGCAGGCGTGCCACCGACAGCAATGAAGAATATCCAGTACCAAAATCGTCCATAGACAGAGCGAAACCACGACTCTGGCACCATTCCATGATGGGTTGGGCAGATTTCCTGCCCGTAACCGAAGCGGTTTCCGTAATTTCGAGCGTAATCCCCCGACCGTCCGGGCAATGTGTCTCTAAATCACCAATAAAAGCGGGATTCAAAAAATGTTTGGCACCAATGTTGATGGAGATTTGCAGAGACAAATGCTCGTCGTGCATACGCTCACGCAGACGCACCGCCTCCTGCAAGGCCCGAATACCCAACAAACGAATTAAATGCGCGTTTTCTTCGACATACGGCATAAATTTACCCGGCCAAATCCAACGCCCTTCCACAGAGCGCCAACGGGCAAGCATTTCGACACCGGTAAGCCGGACGGCGAGCATGTCGGCTTTGGGCTGCAGAAAAAAATGGACATCTCCGCGCTCAATGGCCCCCGGAAAGGAACGATGCACCCAAAGCCGCTGTACAGCGCGCTGTGCCACGGCGCCACTATAAACCCGGTATTCGTTTCCGCCTGCCTTTTTCGCCTCGGCCATAGCCTCGTCGGCCTGGGCCATGAGGGTATGAACATTCTGCCCGTCCTGAGGAAAAAATGACCATCCGATAGAGGTGGACAGCGGCGCATCCAGTATGCGCCGCGCTGCCGCAGTTACCGCGAGCAAAAGCTGCGGAGTGATATCAGCAACCTGCCCAGTCTCCGTGACCGGTATCATGATGCCGAATTCATCACCACCGATGCGCGCCAGGAGCGCGTCTTTTTCTGCCAGTGCCTCCCCGAGATTGTGGGCGATCATCCGCAAACAGTTATCGGCCTGATGAGGGCCATAGGAGGTATTGATTTCATTAAAGAGATCCAGATCCAATACAGCGATACCCCAGGATACGGGTTCATGCTCCACTGCGCGCAACAACCATTCGGCCTGTTCGGAAAAACGGGTCCGATTAGGCAGACCGGTAAGCATATCCGTCTGTATCAGGCGTTCCTGCTCACTGTGTGCCTCTAATCGTTCGAGGTAACGTTCTACGTCGTGCAGCAGCGACTCCCAATGGGCGATCAGGCTTTTTCCAAAAAACCAACGGTTAATCCGGGTGATTTCCAGCACGAAAATTGCGCAAGGATTTTTTACGCCGGACAGCATGATCGGCCAGGCAATCACCTCACGATAATGACGCAATTCTGGATACTGCTGGATGACCCGCATCATCACTCCGGAAACATGGGGAGAACGTGGGTCCACGGCCTGTTTGCGATGATATGCCAGGCAGGGCGACATCTGGCCCCAGGGGAACACATCGGGGTCTAATGAGAGCGGCAGACTGCCCAGAATTTCCTGCAACCGGGGATCTTGAGCGTGGGCGGCGTGTACCGGCAGCTTTCCACTGGCATGATCCGGCACCGCCACATAGGCCGCCAGGGCGCCCGTCGCGAATACACTGATCTGTACCAGTTTCGCGTAGAAATCTTGCACACAGGTGCTCTCCACCATTAACTCTTGTAATGCCTGATGCACGCGCTGATAACGGACTTCCATAAAGCGTCGATACCTCCAGATCAGCGCGATCATGGCCAGAATCGCTTCAGCGGCCATCAACAGCACCGTCCACGCGCCAATACGATCCAACTGGCGTTGTAAGCCGCTCGCCGGGGCGGGATTCCATCGAGCGCTGATCATCCAAGGGGTTCCGACAATTGGAACATCGATGTGCGCAGACAACCTTCCTGATAATGAACCGTCCGGTAATGACCAGTGCCCTTGGCGCCAGACGGCGAGTACCCGGTGGAGGTTATCCAGCAGTAGCACTATATGATCAGCCCTGGGGGAGTCCATGACATGCTGATTCCCAAACAATAAATCAGCGGAGCAAACGGGAACACCAGACCCATTTAAGGATTCTGGGTGATGCGCAGTCACGCTCATGGGTATATGTAAAATTCCGTCTGCGGAAATGCCCGGTACACCGATGCTTCCGTGGAAGGCGCTTACCATCCCGAATGCCTCAGCCGCATCAGTGCTCAGCTTCAAGGAATAATCATCTGAAGGACTCTGTACTCTAGGCTTTTGCGCATTACACGATACTTTGGCAAGCCAGCTATGCACATTGTCAAAGTGCGTCACCATATCAGCGGTCAGCTCTTTTTCCGGAAGCCCCGCCAAAAACCTTAAGTCTCTGACGTGCATCTGCAACATCGTGGCCAAATTTATGGCAACGCTGTCAGCCAATTTCTGTCCGGCCTGTTGTTCACTGAACGCCGCCCGTTGCACAAGCCGACGCTGCCAGTCTTGACTGTTTGAGTAGGTAAGCCCCGCCACCATCATAAAGATCAAAGCAATCCCCAGCATAAAAAGGGGTTGGCGCCTTTTGGCCCGACGCCCCGCCGCAATCATTGCCGCCATCTTTTGCTGAGTGATATCCACCGGCCGAGTATCCGGAGTCGTCATCTTGCCACGCACGCTTTGCCTCCGCCTGCCGGTATGGAACGCGGCAGACGCATCGCAATGCCCTGCAGCGGGAGAATCTCATCCACCCCGCCTAAGCGAATGGCTTCTTTAGGCATACCGAAAACCACGCAACTCGCCTCGTCCTGGGCAATGGTATGCGCGCCGGCGCAGTGCATCTCGGCGAGCCCCTGCGCGCCATCATCGCCCATGCCGGTCATGATGACACCCCAGGCATTCCGTCCCGCCACCTGCGCCACGGAGCGGAAGAGCACATCGACGGAGGGACGATGATGCTTCACCAAGGGACCATCAAACACCTGCACCGCAAACTGGGCGCCATTGCGTATCAAACGCATGTGCTTACCACCTGGCGCGATGAGGGCGAGGCCGGGCAAAACCCGGTCACCATCACACGCTTCACGCACTTCCAGGGCGCTGATCGTATTGAGGCGGGCCGCAAAGGCGGCGGTAAATTTTTCCGGCATGTGCTGGACCACCACCACCCCCGGAACCGTTACCGGGAGCGCACGGAGCAGCACTTCCAGTGCCTGTGTGCCGCCGGTACTGGTGCCGATGGCAATGACTTTTTCCGTGCTCTTCTGTAGCAACACATCGGGAGCAACGGCAGTAGTGGCGGCAAAACTGGCGGCAGGTGCAGGACGAACATTACGCAGGTTGGCACGCGCCGCAGCCTTGACCGCCTGAATGATCTCCGGTGCATCTTTTTGCAAAAAGTCGCGCAGACCGGAATGGGGTTTCTGGATGATTTGCACGGCGCCGGCAGACAAGGCATTCAAAGTAATCTGCGCCCCAGATTCCGCCAGAGTGGAACAGATGATTACTGGTAAGGGATGTTCCGCCATGATTTTGCGCAGGAAAGTCACGCCGTCCATACGCGGCATTTCGATATCGAGTATGACCACATCGGGCCATTGCCGCTGCATGCGATCCCAAGCAAAAATCGGGTCATGGGCGGTCGCCAGTACGGCGATATCCGGGTCTTGCGTCAGGGCCGCTTGCAGCACCTGCCGCACGACCGCAGAGTCGTCTACAATGAACACTTGTATTTTCTTCACAAGAAGCTTAGCTCAATAGTTATCTGTTTATTAACCCGCATGGATAGCGGCGCCTCGCCCGCTGAATTTCAAATACACCGCACCCGACCATACTTCAAAATAAAGATTGCGGTGACCTTGCCCCCCAAGGTGCGAGGCAGCAATACCGAAACCAGCCTGCCCGATCAATTGCCTTGCTGCCCGCACATTTTTACAAGGGACATCAGCGCAGGCTTCCGACGTATGGCGGTGGACGCGCTCGCCGTGCGCGGCGGTGCCTATCGCCTTGTCGTCGTCCATAATGGTTCTGCCAGGCTGCTGGCGAAACATATTACCGCCACCAAATAGCTTGCACACATAGTCACTGGGATGAGTGCGCTGCTGGCGCAGCTCCTGCATCAGCGCGGCCACCGCCTCATCGCCGTACCGACCGTCCAGAGACGCCGCTGCCGGGCGCGGACTGCCTCGACTAGGGAGCATGAAGTGACACATTCCGCCCACCTGCAGACGGGGATGCCAGAGGGTAATGGCGATACAGGAACCGAGCAGGGTGCGGATACGCGTATCCCGATCTCCGAAATACCACTCTCCCGGTTGCAGAAAAATCTCCATGATACCCATGCGTCAATCCCTCCGATAGACCGCCGGTTGAACAAGTCGCAGACCATCGACAACACCATTGAGACTTTCGGAGTGCCCCACCAAAAAATATCCGCCGGGACGCAGGTGCGCGAGCAGGCGCAAACAAATGGCCTCCTTAGCGGGCGGATCAAAGTAAATCAGCACATTGCGCAAAAAAATCACATCAAAATCCCCCACGGCAGGCAGTGGTTGATTCAGGTTGATTTGCGAAAATTTCACCGACTTGCGTAGCTCCGGCACGATACTGAATGATCCCTCTTGTCGGCCCACACCACGCAGACAATAGCGCTTCAAATAGGCTTTAGGAATTTTCTCGGCACGCTCCATGGGGTAAATACCCTGCGCCGCCGAGGCCAGCATACGGGTACTCAGATCAGAGGCCAGAATTTCCCAGCCGCGGCCGCGGCGTTCGGCCAGCACCATGGCGATACTGTAGGGCTCTTCACCGGAAGAACAGGCGGCGCTCCAGATACGAAGCTCCGACTGGTTAGCCCGCTGTGGGATAATCTGTTCACTCAAAAAGGCGAAGTGCTTGGTCTCACGAAAGAAGTAGGTCTCATTGGTCGTGAGTAGATCCACGGCCTGCTGCCGCTCAGTCGCCTCGCTGTCGAGCAGGCGCAAATAGGCATCATAACTACCGCAATCTCGTGCCCGCAGGCGTTTCCCCAACCGCCCCATCACCAGCGGCTTTTTGGCCGGGCCGAGGGTGATTCCAGCCTCTTTCCGCAAAAAAGCCTGGATACGTCGATAGTCGGCATCACTCAAGGTGGATACGGGAGCGGTCAGCGACATGGACTATGCACCGGCCGTCGCACCGGCCGCGATCGCGGCGAGTTCGGCCATTTCGTCCATGGAGAGCACCCGGGCCATTTCCAGCAGGACAATAAATTGATTAGCCACCTTGCCCATACCCCGGATGAACTCGGTGCGCAAACCGGCACCAAATTGCGGCGCCGGTTCTATCTGTTCCCCCGGGAACTCCAGCACCTCGTTGACGGCATCGACGATGACGCCGAGGCGCTGTCGCGACTCCCCTTCCTGCAGATCCACGATAATAATGCAGCTCCGTTTATGAATGGCAGTCGCCGGACGTCCGAAACGGAGCGCTATGTCGATCACGGGCACCACCTGACCACGCAGGTTGATCACCCCCACCACGAAATCCGGCATCATGGGAATCTGGGTAGGGACGACATAGGCGATGATCTCTCGCACCGCCGTAATATCCACACCAAAGGGTTCCGCCTGTAACTGGACAATCAGATATTGCCCTCCCCAATGTCCAACCTGGGCGGCACCATCTCCTGCTGGCAGCATATTCATGGACGCCTCCTCAGAAGCGTACGAAATCGTGGCTGTCAGCACTTACTGGCGCCGCATCCTGTCCACGTCCCTGGAGGTGTGCTACTGCCGCAGAGCCTTTATGCGCACTGGCTTTGGTAGAAGATCCGCCGCCCTGCGTGCGTAGCCGGAACGTCGCCATCAACTGCTGAAGTTGTTCGGCCTGTCCGCTCATCTCCTCTGCCGTCGCCGCCAGTTCTTCCGAGGCGGACGCATTTTGCTGGGTGACCTGATTGAGTTGCCCCACCGCCAAGTTGATCTGATCAATGCCGGCCGCCTGTTCATTGGAAGCGGCGTTGATTTCCTGCACCAGGTCAGAGGTTTTGCCGATCGCAGGGACCAGGGCGGTCAGAGCGCTTCCGGCCTGCTCCGCCACCTGCACACTGCTGCTGGCCAGTG
This sequence comes from Acidithiobacillus sp., assembly GCA_027445725.1. The sequence continues at coordinate 9,174 of DAIAVG010000009.1, read as the reverse complement.
CGCCAATTTCCTGTGCCGCCACCTGACTGCGCTCCGCCAGTTTACGGACCTCGGCGGCGACCACGGCGAAGCCCTTGCCATGTTCACCAGCACGGGCGGCCTCGATAGCGGCGTTGAGTGCCAGCATATTGGTCTGATAGGCGATATCGTCGATGATTCCAATCTTATCGGCAATATTCTTCATAGCCTGCACCGTCTGGGTAACTGCGTCGCCGCCCATACGCGCCTCTTTGGCGGCACCGATGGCGATGTCGTCGGTCACCCGCGCATTCTCCGCGTTTTGCTTGATGGAAGCCGCGGCCTCTTCCAGAGTGGCGGAAGTCTCCTCGACACTGGCGGCCTGCTCAGGGGCGGACTGAGAGAGGGACTGAGAAGTTGCGCTCACCTGCTCGGAGGCACTGGAGAGATTGTCTGCAGCACTACGCACCTCGCCAATGGTTTGGGTCAGGCGCTCCACCATAGTGGCCATCGCCGCCATCAAGCGGCCCGTTTCATCGTGGGTCCGAGATGCCACCTGCATGGAGAGATCACCATCGGCAACCAGTTCGGCCACGCCGACGGCCTCATTCAAGGGGCGGGTGATGGAGCGGGTCAGGAAAAACCCCATCAAAATCGCCATGAGAATAGCGGCAACGCCGATCCCGGCAGCCAGGTCACGGGCCCTGACATAATCGGCATTGCTTTGCTGCGTCGCCGTACCAAAACGGGCGACTATGTTTTTACTGAGTTGAGTGATTTCAGCGCGAAGCCGGTCTTCCTGGGGGACAGCCTGCTGCTGAAACTGCGTGATGGCGGCACTATTGGTCGCCGCACTGGCGGTTCCTGCGGTGACGGCATCCGCGTCTTGAAGACAGACCTTTAGCGCGGAATTGTAGTCTCCCATGTGGCCCTGGATTTTTTCCACCAGCAATTTGCCCTGCGGAGGCTGGACATCTTCATGAAGCGCCGTCAAAATATCCTGACTCCGCGATTGCAGATTCCGGATGTTCTTTTGACCTTGGGCACGTTGCCCGGGGGGCTGGTTTAACAACACATCGCGACAGTCACTGGCCATGGCCAGGACCGCGAGGTGGAGTTCATTGGCGCGATGGGCATTGGGCCACACCACGCCGGTAATGTTATCGGTATCGCCCTTGATTTTCTGCAGTTGCACCATCGCCGTTGCCGCCATAAGGATCAGCAGGATGATGATCACGCCATAACTGGCGCCCAAGCGCAGGCCAATACGCATATTCCCGAACATAATGAATTCCTCTTGGTGTAAATCAATGAATGTGTTTTGCGGAAGCGTGATGGTGAATCAGCGCCGGAATATCCAGAATGGGGGCGACGTCGCCATTGCCGAGAATGGTCGCTGCCGATATCCCCGGTACCTGATCGAACAACTTGCCGAGCGGCTTGATGACCGTCTGCTGATTGCCGAGGATAGCCCCGACTACCATGCCAACCCGGTCCTGACCATGACGCACGACAATGACATTGCGACGCTTTTCGGGTTGGGCATCAAACCGAAAAACTCCGGTCAAATGCAGTAGCGGCAGAGCCTGATCGCGTAATACCATATATCCGACGGTTCCTTGCTGTTCCGGATATTCCAGGCATTCCTCAACGGATTCAGCGGGGATGACAAAGGTATCCGTCGCCAGCTTGACGAGAAAGCCGTCGATAATAGACAAGGTGAGTGGCAGACGAATGCGCATGGTGCTGCCTGCACCGGGAGTGGAGTGGATTTCGATACTGCCACGGATAGCCTCGATATTTTGACGCACCACGTCCATCCCCACCCCGCGCCCGGAAATGTCGCTCACCTGATCGGCTGTGGAAAACCCAGGGGCGAATATCAGCGCGTAGATTTCCTGGTCACTGAGCTGTTGCTCTGGAGTGACCAGCCCCTTTTCTATGGCCTTGCCCAGAATTTTCTCGCGATTGAGTCCGCCGCCATCGTCGCGCACTTCGATGATGATGCCGCCGGCATCGTGACAGGCATGCAGGCTGATACAACCCTGAGCCGGTTTGCCGAGCGCGTGACGGCGCTCCGCGCTCTCAATGCCGTGATCCATGGCATTACGCACCAAGTGCATGAGCGGATCGGTGATTTTTTCCGCCATGCTCTTGTCGAGTTCCGTCCCTTCGCCGCTGATCTCCAGACGAATATCCTTGCCCAGAGTACGTGCAGTATCCCGCACCACACGGGGAAAACGCTGAAAGACCTCGGCTACATCAATCATTCGCAGGTGGAGAGCACCATCGCGGATATCTTCCACTAGGCGCGCCACCTGAGCGGCGGATTCGACGCGTTCCTCGGCATTGCTCTGCGCTGCATAAAGACTGTTGGCGGCACTGGCGATGACCAGCTCCCCGACCAGGTTCACCAGTTGATCCAGATCGGCAGCGCGTACACGCAGCATCTGGCGCTCGACCACCTGATGTTCGCGCTGTTGCTGCTGTTTCTCCAGAGCGCCCTGCACCACCGGCTCCTGCACCATTTTTTGAGCCACCAGAATCTCGCCGAGTGGTTGATGCTGACCCCCCTGATTTCCCGCGTCCTGCAAAGTGAGGGCCTTTTGCAGTTCCTCTTCGGTCAGCGATCCGACGGAGACGAGTATTTCCCCGAGATGCTGATCGGCTTCCGGGAGCTGCTGAATAAGCTGCAGATAGGCAGTGATCTGGCTATGTGCAGGGAGGATGTGAATCGTGCTGGATTCTTGGACGAAATCAAAAACATCGGCAATTTTCGCCTTGTCGGCGGAACTCCTGAAGCTGATTTCAAAACCCAGATAGCAGCTTTCTGCGTCCATCTGGGACAGTGCTGGCAGGCTGTCGGTCAAGGTGACGATCCCTATGATTTCGCCGATCTGCTCCAGATAGCGCAGAAAAGAAAGGGGGTCCATGCCATCGCGAAACGTGTCGAGCCCGAAACGCAGGGAAATATGCCAGTTGCCCGTTTGCACCGAACCGGGCGAGTTGCTGAACTCTGGTTCCGGTGAAGGGGGTACGGTTAGTGCCAACGTTGTCGGGGCGAGAGCAGGTGCTATGGCAGGTGCGATGCTGGCTACCGGGCTAGAACCCAATTGGGCCGCAAGATCTCCGAGCAGCCGCAAATCCTCCGCAAGAAAAACCTGATCCAATGACGAGTCAGTGGCAATTCGGTCCAAATAGCCCGCGATATGATCGCCACAAGAAAGTAGCAAAGTGATGCGCACCGGCGTGAGATCCGTCACTCCCGACCGGATTTGATCCAGCAGATTCTCCAGACGATGGGTAAAACGCACCACTTCTTCCAGCCCGAACAGGCCAGCAGACCCCTTGATGGTATGCGCCGCCCGAAAAACTGCGTTTATACGTTCCGAATCAGCGCCCGCATTCTCCATGAACAACAGCGCATTTTCCATGTCCTGCAGCAATTCACGACTTTCTTCAAAAAAAGTCTGTAGTGCCGCTGCCATTTGCGGATCAAGGTCAATCATCCGGCCATCTCCCGCGTCAGAATAACGGGATCACCAAAATAGGCCGTCAGACGGCACAACTGTAGTACCCGAACCATAGCGGCTGAATGTCCGGTGAGTCGCAGAGTCACACCAAGGCGCATGGCTTCGGCTTTAGTCGCCAATAATATTTGCAAACCGGCCCCGTCCACTTCAGCCACTTCGTCTAAAACCAGTTCAATTTCATGATGCTGCTGGAGCACGGTCAACAAATGCGTACGCAAGGGCGCCGCAGCGTAAATATCCAGATCGCCGGATAACCGGATTTGCAGGTTGGCACCCTGCCGCTCCTGCTGAATTTCCATAGCCATCAGGGCAAAATCAGCTTGCCTACCGCGGCCAGCATCTGCTGAGGCTGGAACGGCTTGATCACCCAAGCTTTAGCGCCAGCCGCCTGTCCCTGGAGTTTTTTCTCTTCTTCCGCCTCAGTGGTGAGCATGATCACCGGCGTGAATTTGTATTCCGGCTTCTGCTTGACCTCCTTGACGAAGGTAATGCCATCCATGTTGGGCATATTCACATCACTGATGATGAGATGGACTTTGGCTGCTGCGCCCAGTTTTGCCAGGCCGTCGACACCGTCACAGGCCTCGATGACTTCATACCCTGCCCCTTTCAGCGCAATGCTGACCACTTGCCGCAAGGATGCAGAATCATCAACTACAAGAACTGTTTTTGCCATTTCGCGAACTCCTTGCCTGTTATTTTAGAAAAAGGTGATATCTTGACCGGCGTCCGGGGCCGCAGTGCCTTCACCATGATGAATGGCGCGTTCTTCGTGGGTGGTATATTTTCTGGTCAACGCCTGCAGCCATTCTTCTATCCCACTCCCGGGATTTCCCTGTGCGAGGTGCGGGGGCAGATCACTCATTCCCTCTTCCACATGCATCAGCACCTGACTGACCCGATCCTGAAATTGCAGGGCAACCAGTAACTGATCCATTTCTTCACCGATCCTTTGTGCCTCGTTTTGCAGAATATCTGCGGAGCCGGAAAGGCGGGTTGTCATGTCTTGCAGGCGATGCAATACGCTGCGGATCGACAGCTCTGCATTGGTCAGGAACTGCCTTTCTTGCTGAATAGCCGTTGCCGTTTGTGCGACCACACCACGAATGGCCGTGCTGATGGCTTTAACGCTCTCACTCATTTGCTGGCTGGTTTCCTTGGAGCGCGTGGATAGCTTGCGCACCGCATCGGCCACCACGGCAAAACCGCGGCCATGCTCGCCAGCGCGTGCCGCTTCTATGGCCGCGTTGAGCGCGAGCAAAGTTGTCTGGGAGGCGATTTCCCCCACATCCTGCGCCATACGCTCCAGCGTATTGATCTGCGACAAGAGCGCCGATATTACCTGCTGCTGCGCTTCATGCTGCTGGGTAGCCGTGCCGATATGTTGGAGTACGCCCAGGAGTTCCGCCTCACTCGTGCTGAACAAACTGCCCATATCCGGATTTCCCTCTTCGGCCCGCGCCGCGCCCCGCGAGGCTTGCACGGCATTACCCAGACGCTCATGGAGGCTGACGAAGCGGCTCATAATGTCAGAAACCGCTTGTTCCATCTGTGTCCGACCAGATTTGATCTGGGACACCAGCACCTGAAAAGCCTGGTCAAGTATCTGATCGAAAGGGAGATTATCCGTCATTTTATTCTCTGTGTCCGCTGCGTAAAAAAGATGGGTACATCGACTTTACGACACTATCTCCGCAAAACTTTAGTGACTCCGGTGGACCTCTGGCAATCTTGCCGATATCGTGTAATCTCCAGCAGATTAGATTAGAACATCAATGAGACACCAGGGGGTAAAGCGTATGGATTTCTTAGAAATAGTGAACAAAGATCAGAACCTGGCGATTTTTGTGCAGATGGCAGGGTTGAAGGAAACGGATGTGCATCTCATCCAGTCTGCCGCACCCCAGGCACTGGCGCTGCTGCCGGAAGTCGTTGCCCTCTTCCTTCAGCACCTGAAGGCCGTCCCCGAAGTAGAGCAGAGGCTCGCGACTGCACATCAGGATTTTCCACGACATCTGACCCATTGGCTCGGCAACCTGTTCACCGGTCCGCACGATCAGCAGTTTCTGGAAGCCCAGCATCAGGAGGGCAGCAACAATGTACAAAAACGCATTCCGCCGCTGTATACCGCCTTTGCCATGAGCTTTTTGCGAGCCGCCTTACCGCAATTATTAGGTACCCACGGCGTTTCCCAACAATACAGCGAAGGCGCTTTAACAGCAGCCATCCTGCGCATGCTGGATCTCTGTCAGTATCTCACGGACCGCGCTTATACGGCACGCCTGCTGGAAGTAACAGGCATCTCGAAAACCTTGTTAGATCGCCTCATGACGGTATGAAATGAACTCAAAATTTGCAGACACACCCGCGCCCGACGCCATCCAAGAGCTCGTTGCCCGCCAAGCCATTCTGGGTCATCATGGCGAGGTAATCGGCTATGAACTATTTGCGAGAGAAGAAGCCAGCGGACCACTGGAGGATCCGTTCCTTTGCTCGGCCAGAGTACTGATAAAAACATTCAGCGTATTCAATATCGAACAGTTACTCGGCGGGAAACCAGCCTTTATTAATTTTACCAATAGCAATTTTGATGAAAAAAGTTTAGAACTTTTTCCAGCCACACAAGTAATTCCGGAATTTACCATTACCGAAGCGCCAACACGTGAGTTTATTGATAATATTCTCAATTTGCGCAAACGCGGATTTCGCCTCGCTTTGGACCGTTTTGAAGCAGCGCCATGGCAGATCGGCTTACTCAAGGTCGTGGATTTCGTCAAAATAGATACCTATCTCAATGAACCCAGCGAATGGGAAGCGTGGATACAACTAGTTCGCAAAGCTGATATTGCAAATACTCCAGCCATTATCGCTACCCGGGTTGAGACCCAAATCATGGCGCGACGCTGCTTTGAGGCAGGGGTGGACTATAGCCAGGGTTACTATTTCATGCGTCCGGAAATTATCAGTGGGAGGAGTCTTGCTGCCAATCAACACACCATCTTCAACCTGTTAAACCTGCTTGCCGAGGAGAACCCAGTCGGTGATATTGAAGAAACTTTTCGCCGCGATCCCGGCTTGTCTTTTCAGTTACTCCGCTATCTGAATTCTGCAGGACTGACCCGGGGCCAGGAAATTGACAGTATTCGCCGGGCGCTCATATTACTGGGCAGACACCCCTTGCAACGCTGGTTAACGCTGTTACTTTTTGCCAGCCAAGGTGCGCGTAAAACGCCATTGCTGACGATGGCCGCGACCCGCGCACGCCTTGCTGAGCTGCTACGTGAGCGTTCTCCTAAACTGGATGCGCAACCACTGGCACTGCATCGCTCATTTTTAGCGGGTATGCTCTCCTTGCTGGATGCCTGCCTCAATCAACCACTGCCTGAACTGCTGGATGAGTTGCGACTCTCACGGGAAATGCATGCCGCCATACTGCGGCATGAGGGGGAGGATGGCATGCTGCTTCTTATCGTCGAAGCGGCCGAAAATGGTGACATCGAGGTGGTGCAGAACGTTGGTCAAGCACTGGGCTTATCGGTAGCAGACATCACCAACATGTCGCTGGAGTCCATGGCCTGGGCAGCGAGTTTAAAATAAGGTAACAGCTTTTGTTAAGACCTGCTCCGCGGCGTCAGATGATACCACATTATTTTCTGCCTGCTGATTATAAATAATACGTCTGGCTGCCTCCTGACTGAGCACGACAATACTTACCCGGCGATTCAGCGGAGAATTCGGCTCTTTGGGAACATACAGTACCGCCGAGCCCATACCGACAACACGCAGGATCTTGCTTTCATCCAGCCCGCTTTGTACCAGGGTCTGCCGCACCGCGTTCGCCCGGCCCGCGGATAAATTGTAGTTACTATAGCCCTTCCCGTCATTGAGATAACGCAACGCGTCGGTATGGCCGGTTATACTGATCTCGTTAGGCAAATGATTCAGGGTCGGCGCGATAGCCTGGAAAATAGCGCGGGCGTAAGGTTCCAGTATGGTGCTTCCGTTGGGGAACATAGATCTTTTAGCACTATCCACGACCTGAATACGCAACCCCTCCGGGGTGATATTTATGAGCAGATGTTTCCGGAACGCCGCCAGTGCCGGATTACTGGCAATTTGCGCATCCAGTGCCTTCTTGAGCTGTTCGAGGTTGTGCTGATCAGCACGCTCTGCGCTGTTGACAGGTGTTTCATTACTCGCCATGACCTGCCGTTTCTGACCGCGCTGCACCTCCCCGACCGTTTTATCCAAATTACTCCCACCGCCAGGCAGAATGGAGTTGGATGATCCGCTACCCGGCCCGCCCATCAGAGACACTTGCTCAGGATTTTTGAACCACTGGGCAATACCCTGCAATTGCGCTTTTGTGGTGGATCCCAAGAGCCACATCAGCAGAAAGAACGCCATCAACGCCGTAATAAAATCAGCGTAAGCAATTTTCCATGCACCGCCGTGTGTGCCACCGCCTTTTTTGATGCGTTTGATGACTATCGGTTTGGTTTTATCGTCACCGGCCATAATGCACTACTTGCCTTTCAATCCACGCAGATGTGAATCCAGCTCCTGGAAACTGGGGCGCTCCGTCGAATAAAGCACCTTGCGTCCGAACTCGACAGCGACCTGGGGGGGATAGGCATTCATCGTCGCCAGCAGGGCAACCTTGATACACTCAAACATTTTACTGGCTTCAGCAGCACGATCTTCAAGGCGTGCCGCCAACGGCGACACAATCGCATAACCCAGCAGAATGCCGAGAAAAGTACCCACCAATGCGGCGGCGATCAGCTCGCCCAATACGGACGGTGGCTTATCTACGGAGCCCATCGTATTCACCACGCCCATCACCGCCGCCACAATCCCGAACGCCGGCATACCATCCGCGGTGCGTGTCAACGCGTGAATAGGAATTTCCTGCTCACGATGATGCGTATCTATGTCCACATCCATGAGATTTTCCATCTCAAAAGCCCCCATATTTCCGCCCACCATAAGCCGCAAATAGTCCGTAATAAACTCCAGAACATGATGATCAGCGAGAATACGAGGGTATTTTTTAAAGAGCTCACTGGATTGCGGATCGTCCACATCGCCCTCAATGGACATCAAACCGCCCTGCCGGATTTTTGCAAACAGCTCATTGAGCAAACTAAGCAGTTCCATATAGACGGCTTTGGTATAGTTGGAACCTTTAAATGCCAGTGGTAACGCTTTGAATACCGATTTGAAAGTCCTCGGAAAAGTGGCGGCAAAAAACGCGCCGAATGCCCCGCCGCCAATCATGAGCAATTCATAAGGCTGAATGAGGGCGGCGACTTGTCCACCCTCCAACGTGAATCCGCCAAAAATGGCACCCAGAGCAATTACATAACCGACTAGTAAGAACATAATGTCATCATCTACTTACTGGACAACGAAACTGGCAAAGTAAACGGCGGCAATGGGCGGATTTTTCTCTGTCGGGGGCGCTTTCAGTACCCCGCCGTCGGTCTCCAGCGTATTATTCACTTGCTGCTTTATCTCTTGCAGCAACTGATCACGCACTGCGGGCTCACTGACCTTGTCAGCATTCTGGGCGCTGAGCAGCATCAAAATACCATTACGAATTTCTGGCATAAAAGATTTTACTGCGGTTTCGACGACAGAATTATAGGTTTTCAACTGTATCTGTACCTGAATATAATGC
>DAIAVG010000008.1 GCA_027445725.1 Acidithiobacillus sp. | reverse complement strand
AATGATGCTGCGGTAGAAGCCGCACATCTGGTGGCCGGCGGCGTGCCCGCCTTTGTCACCGAAATGAACCAGACGGCGCGCAAAATCGGGATGCTTTCCACCACCTTCTATGATCCCGATGGGTTGCCGCATCCCAACAATATGGCCAGTCCCTATGATGTTGCCGTCCTCACCCGCACGATCATGGCCCAGTTTCCGCAGTTCATGCCTTTTTTCGGCCACAAAAACTTCACCTACGCGGGCATCACCAGCCCTAACCCCAACCTGTTGGTGGGGCGGGTGCCCTTTATCACCGGCATGAAAAGTGGCTATACCGACGCAGCAGGGCATTGTCTCGTTGCTACGGGAACTCAGGATGGCGTGAAGCTGATTGCAGTGATCCTCGGAGTGCCGTCCTTCCACAATGAAAGGCGGGGTTTCTGGAAGGCATCCTGGCAGAGCCTCAAGTTGCTGGACTGGGGATTTGCGCGCACCCTCTGGCTGCCTGCAGCGCCGCATCTGGAGCGGACCTCGGCACCGTAACCGCTAACCTTTATTCGCTAAGGTGCGCGGACGGTGCAGAGCCGGTTGAGTCGGCGGGTGGCTTCTTCAGGAACATGATCAGTGGAATCATGACCAGGAAGCCGTAGAAAACGAGCACAAAAGCATCCAGCATCCCGCGCATGTTGGCTTGGCTGTATAGCACAACATTGCCCAGCACTTGCCAGGTAGTCGGATTCTGGGTCATACCCGCTGCTGCGAGATAGTGATGAAAGGCAGGGTTGAACGGATTGATAAAGCCGCTCATCTGGTTCCAGCCCACCTGCGTTTCCTGACTCGTCACCGTAGAAACGATGGCGATGCCGATACTGCCACCCAAGGTTCGCATCAGGTTAAAAATACCCGAGCCCTCGGCCTGTTGCGATTTTTTCAGCGTCATAAAGGCCAGGGTGAAGAGCGGAATAGTGACTAGACCAAAACCAATGCCGCGGATGAAGCTGGGCCAGATAACCCAGGCCATGTTAATGTCCAGGTTGTAGAGTGTCGCGAAATAGGTGCCGAAGGCGCCGAAAATGACGCCGACCAGTACGATGTTACGTGGGTTGACGCCGCGCCCCAGCAGTCGTCCCGCCAGCATCATGGACAGCATCGCACCAATGCCCTGTGGTGCCATCACCAGCCCTGCGGTGAAAGCCTCATAGCGCATCAGTGTCTCCAGCATGATCGGCAGAATCACCATGGTACCGAAGAGGGCGAGACCGAATATACCGATACCCATGCTGCCGATGGAGAGATTACGGTCTTTGAGCAGGCGCAAATCCACCACCGGATGTTTTACGCTCAAAGAGCGCCAGACAAAAAAGAGCATTCCCAATATGGCGCAAATGGTCAGGATGATGATGGTCCGCGAACTGAACCAGTTATCCTGATCGCCGAGGCTCAATACGCCCTGCAGGCTGCCCAGCCCCAGGGCCATCAGCGCAAAGCCTGTCCAGTCCACCGGGCGGGGGGTGGTGCTCTTGCCGCCGTCGGGAATGGTCTGCATGAGGAGAAAAGCGAGGATGCCGAAGGGAACATTCACATAGAATACCCAACGCCAACTGAGCGTGTCCGTCAGATAACCGCCCAGGGTGGGGCCCAGAATCGGACCCAGCATGATACCCATGCCGAGAATGGCCATGGCCTGTCCGCGCTTGTTGGACGGGTAGGCACCGAGCATGATGGTTTGCCCCACGGGCGTCAGTGAGGCGCCAAAAATGCCTTGCAGGAAACGCCAGAGCACGATTTCCACCAGACTATGGGACTGACCGCAGAGTGCCGAGGAAATCACAAAGCCGACCACACTCCAGAGCATGATGTTGCGCTGGCCGTAGCGCTCCACCAGTAACCCGGTGAGGGGCAGGACGATCACATTGGCGACCATGTAACTGGTGAGCACCCAGGTGATCTGATCGCTGTTGGCTTGCAGAGAGCCGCGCATGTAGGTCAGGGCGACGTTGACAATGGTCAGGTCGAGTACCTGCATGACTACCGCCAGCATGACCGCGGCCGTAATGGTGAGGCGTGAAGCCGAGCTCTCTTGCGCCACGGATGGGCCCCTCTCTGTGACGGATAATCCTAGTACCGATCCGCTTTACCCACTTTGGCGCTTGGACCTGAAGATGCGCATGCCGATACCGACCGTTCGGTCAGTATAAGGTCGACGCCTCTCTCTGGCAAGCTGGGGAAGGTACTAAATAGGGATAGACCGCGATCAAGAAAAACCGGGATTATGGCCCGATGCACCGCATGGTCAGACTTATTCTGGTGGGAAACGTGGAATGTCATGGGATGACGGTGTCTGGCGTAACAGGTCTTCCTCATCGCTGCGCAGCCAGCGCCATTCGCCCGGACGCAGTTCGCCGAGGGGCAGGTTTCCCACCGCTACGCGAATCAGTCGCAACACTTCCCTGTCGCAAGCGGCAAGCAGACGCCGGATCTGGCGATTGCGTCCTTCCTGCAAAATAAACTCCAGCCATTGGGTTTTGCCACCGCAGCGTAACTCCCTGATCTGCATCGGCAGACAATGTTCGCCGTCGAGCACGGAGCCAGCCGCCAGTTGGGCTGCGGCGCTGGCAGAGAGAGGCGGGCGAATCTGCACATGGTAGGTCTTGGCCACATGCTGGTCGGGATCTAGCAGTTGTTGCGCCCAGTACGGATCATTGCTGAAAAGCAGCAGGCCGGAGCTGGCCTGATCCAGACGTCCCACGGGGGCCAGCCATGGACTCTTGGGCAGCAGGTCGTACACGGTGGCACGCCCCTTTTCATCCTGACGGGTGGTAAGGACTCCGCGCGGTTTGTGCAGCAGCAAGACCTGGCGGGCACTCGCGGTGACCTCGATACCATCGACACAGATTTTCGGGCCGGACAGGGCGAAGCGCGCCTCTGGATCGTGTATCCGACAACCGTCCACCTCCACCCGCCCGGCGCGAATCCATTCCGCCGCCACCGTCCGAGAGCATAGCCCGGCTTTGGACAGGATGCGAGCGAGTCCAAAGCTGGGAGCGCTTTGGTTTTGTCCAGACTTTGGACTATGATTTGAGGGATATTTCATTAGTCTGCCCAAAGGAGTTGGTTATGGCGCATGAAACTTTGCATGAATCCCTCGAGTCCTTGTCCCCCGAAACCGTGGACATCCACCGGGCCATTTCCTCGCTGATGGAGGAGCTTGAAGCAGTCGACTGGTACCAGCAGCGCGCCGATGCCTGCAAGGACCCTACTCTCAAGCAAGTCCTGGAACACAACCGAGATGAAGAAATTGAGCACGCTGCTATGGTCCTGGAGTGGCTGCGCCGCAAAATGCCGCGTCTGGATAAGGAATTGCGTGAGTACTTGTTCAGCAAAGGCTCCATCACCGGCCACGAAGCTGAGGCGATGGGACGAGAGTAAAACGGATCGCACCGTCACGGTACAAAACGCGCACAGAGGTCGTTGTAAAAATTGAGCCCGAGTGCGGTGGGTCGTAGGGTTTCCCCTTTGATTTCGACTAAGCCATCGCGCTCGGCCCGACGAATTTGTAGCTGAATCATCGGCCATGACAGGCCGATACGTTCCGGAAATAACGCCATGGGGAAGCCATCCGTTAGGCGCAGGGCGTTGAGCATAAACTCGAAGGGTCTGTCGGCAACTAAAACGGGCGCATAGTCGCCAATGGCGTCGACATCACTCAGCGCGTCGGCCATATAACTTTCCGGGCGGCTGGGTTTGCGGCTGCGCCAGATGCCCTCGGGCAAGGTGATCTTGCCGTGCGCCCCGGCACCGATGCCGAGATAGTCGCCATAGAGCCAGTAATTGCGATTGTGCTGGCAGCGTTGGCCGGGCAGGGCATGCGCGGATATCTCGTAGCGCGGCAGTCCGGCTTCCTGGAGCTGCTGACGTAGGGCATTTTCCATGTCGGCTGCCTGATCGTTGTCCGGCAGGTTTGCTGGCGGATGGCTTGCAAAAGGAGTCCCTTCCTCCAGCGTGAGTTGATAGAGGGACAGATGAGGGGGTGCATACTCCAACGCCGTGCGCAGATCGGCCCGCGCTGCGGCGAGATCCTGCCCCGGCAGGGCAAAGATGAGATCGAGATTATAGCTCTCGAATTCAGCCGCGATGGTGAGCTCCACCGCGCGGCGGGCTGCCGCTGCATCGTGAATGCGGCCGAGCCGTTGCAGGAAGACGTCATTGAAAGATTGGATGCCCAAAGAAAGCCGGGTAACGCCTGCATCCCGGAAGGCGCGAAAAGAGGCCGCTTCTATCGCCCCTGGGTTGGCCTCCAGCGTCACTTCCAGGCCGGGCAGCGGCCGCAGGCGGGCGCGGATCTCGGAGAGCAGACGGTCGATGATTTCTGGCGGAAAGAGGCTGGGGGTGCCACCACCGATAAAAACAGTCTGCACACGACGTCCCCAGATGCGTGGCAGTTCGCGATCCAGGTCAGCAAGTAGTGCGGACAGATAACGTTCTGCCGGGATGCCGTCAGCGACGTGAGAATTGAAATCGCAATAAGGGCACCTGGCCTTGCACCAGGGCAGATGCACATAGAGCGAAAATGACGACGATGGTTTTAGGGTGGGGTTCATGGGTACTCGTGAGAGGAGTGACAGGTGACGGAAACAGACTGGACGCCCTTATTTTTACTCCGAACGGTGCTTTTCCCAAAGGCTTTATTAGGGCTGCGTATTTTTGAGCCACGTTATCTGGACATGATCAGCGCTTCACTGCGGCAAGGTCGTGATTTTGGCATTTGCCTCAGCCACTCCTGGAGCGATGGTCATGTCGAGCCGGAGTTGGTGGGTACTTTGGCACGCATTGTGGACTGGGGTGGTGAGGCAGGTGTTCTCCAGATTCAGGTGCAAGGGCAGGAACGCTTCACCATTCAGGACTGGCGTTATGATGGACCGTTGGCGGTGGCTTCCATTCATCGATGGGCCGCGGAGCCCATCGTGCCCATGCGCCGCGAAAGTGACGTGTTGCGCTCTATCCTTGAAGAGTTAGTGGGCAAGGAGTCCGCCGCAGAGATGGACGCCAGCAGCGCCGGAATGATTCTGGCGCAGGCACTGCCCGCCTCTCCAGAAGAAAAGCAACAGCTCCTCTTCCTTCAGGATCCCCTGGAGCGACTGCGCCGCATTATGGATCTGCTCAACCAGCGCGGCGCGTAGAAACGAATCTTAACGTTTCCCCTTGCCGTAAATGTAGGTGGAAAAATCGGTATAATTTTGTGAAAGACTACGGAAAAGGTGGTCGAGACTGATGATGGCCTGTTCCAAGATGTTCACAGTAATGTAAGGTTTCTCTACCTTTAATCGCTGATAACGGGCGCGGGTGAGGACCAGCACCTGAGTATCGTCACTCTTGGCGAGGATGCGGGCGCTACGTGGCTGACGATCGAAAAAGGACATCTCTCCAGCCATCTCCCCATCACGTACCCGGACCACTTCTACTTCGTCGCCATCGGCGGTGTGGTGAATGATGGCCATTTCACCCTTGACGCAGAAGAACAGGGCCTCCCCTAGCGTACCCCATTCGGCAATCACCTGGTCCATGTGGAACTGGGCATGGGTGACATATTCTGCAAGGGTCTGGATTTCGCTGATGGTCAGAGACTGGGCCAGATGGTGCTGTTTCAAAAATTGTGCGATTTCTACGTGGGCAAGGCCAGACATGATTCGTTCCTCTGGGAAGCGGATTTCTACCATTATAGTGGCTGAAGGGTGGAGAGGGACAGAGCCTTGCTTTGAATCCTATCGTCTCCTCACGGTACAATGCGCCACTACCTCCAACGAGTATTCCCATGACACGTCCCAGTGGAAGAAGTGCTGACGCCTTGCGTCCGGTACAGGTCACCCGAAATTTTACCAAACATGCCGAGGGCTCGGTGCTGATAGCCTGCGGCGATACCAAAGTGCTGTGCACCGCCAGCGTCGAGGAAAAAGTGCCACCCTTTCTGCGCGGCGCGGGCAAGGGGTGGGTGACAGCAGAATATAGTATGTTGCCGCGCGCAACCCGGGAGCGGGTAGCACGGGAATCTGCCAAGGGACGCATCGGCGGACGCACCCATGAAATTCAACGCCTCATCGGCCGTAGTCTGCGTGCCGCCGTAGATTTGCAGGCCTTAGGCGAGCGCACTATCTGGGTGGATTGTGACGTGCTTCAGGCCGATGGCGGAACCCGCACTGCGAGTATTACCGGCGCTTGTCTGGCGGTGGCCGATGCCCTGCAGCACCTGCGTGCGGCGGGGCGGGTTCAGAATAATCCCTTGCGGGACTGGGTGGCGGCTGTTTCAGTGGGCATCTACCAGGGACAGGCGGTGCTGGATCTCGACTATGCCGAAGACAGTAATGCCGACGTGGATATGAATGTGGTGATGACCGGTGCAGGTGCGTTTGTAGAAGTGCAGGGAACCGCGGAGGGCGCGGTATTCAGTGCTGAGCAAATGGCCGAAATGCTGGGGCTGGCGCGCAAGGGAATCGCTGAATTAGTGGCACGTCAGTATCAGGAGTGTCCGGAAGCCCGTTCATGACGCCCTTGCTGCTGGCCACCGGTAATGCGGGCAAGGTGCGTGAACTGCAACCGGTGCTCGCCGCCCATGGCTTTGCGGTGGTCAGTCAAACGGAACTGGGTATTTCCAGCATTGCAGAAACGGGGTCCACCTTTGTCGAAAATGCGTTGCTCAAGGCACGCCACGCCGCTTCAGAAAGTGGTATGGCGGCGCTCGCCGAAGATTCCGGGCTTTGTGTGCCCTATCTCCAAGGGGCGCCCGGCCTTTACTCCGCACGCTATGCCGGCCCAGAGGCCAGTGACACCGCCAACAATACCAAGTTGCTGACGATGCTGGCGGAGGCGCGGGGAGAGGCCCGTACTGCTTATTATGTGGCTTGCATGGTCTTTCTGGAATCCGCCGCTGACCCCTCGCCTCTGGTGGCCCAGGGCTTCTGGCGGGGGGCTATTGGTGAGCATCCTGCAGGCGACGAGGGGTTTGGTTACGACCCCCTATTTTGGCCCGCGGGCGGGCTACGCAGTGCGGCGCAGCGGGGTCTGGAAGAAAAAAATGATTGCAGCCATCGTGCGATGGCGCTACGCAGACTGCTGGAGCTACTGGCGGAACGTCAGACCCCCCAACCACTATCACTCAATGACTGACGCAGGCGGGTCAGGGCCCGTACCTGCAATTGCCTTACTGCCTCGCGACTGACACCCATCCGTTCGGCGACGGCTTCTAGGGTCATGGGCGCATCACCATGCATGCCGTAGCGAAACACCATGACCTCCCGTTGCTTTTCGTTGAGTTCTGTCAGATGCCCGCGCAGCGCTTTGCAGATGGCGTCGCGGTCGTACTCGCTATCAGGACCAGCAATGTCGCCGACCACTTGTTCGATACGGCTTGGCCCGTTGGACATTTCTTCGTCGAGAGAGAAGACACGAATGTCGGCAAAATCTAGGGCGCGCATGGTACTCTCGCGTACCCCAAGGGCTTCGCGACGCTGCTCTCGGCGCACATCCGTGCTGCTGTCTTCTTCCTCTCCGCGCTGCATATAAGCGTGCAGGGACTTGGCAAGATAGTCAGGCAGGCGTATGAAGCGGGAGCGGATGAGCGCCCGTTGCATGGCCTCGCGAATCCACCAGGTCGCGTAGCTGGAAAAGCGTGTCCCGAGCCCTTCCCGAAATCGGTCGGCGGCTCGCAACAGGCCCATATATCCCTCTTGAAGGAGATCCTCCTGACTCAGTCCTTTGTTGCGATAACCGCGGGCGACCGTCCTCACCAAGGGCATGTGGGCAGAGATGAGGGTGGCGCGAGCACATTCGTCGCCCTGGCGCAGGCGATGGATGAGCTGCAGTTCCTGCTTCTGGCTGAGAAACGGTCCACTATTTTCGTCGTCTATAAAATCATCAAGAGGTGGTGGATCAATGGCGGGACCCATATCAGGAATGTCTGAATCCATTAATTCTCTAGCTTCAGTATACATTTTGGCCTCTTGCTTTGATTACAAAGCGTTGCAACATTGTAATCTAATAATATAATTTAACAGGGATTTCCGTGTTCCTGTATTAGGATTCTTTTTGATCTACCTGTCAAGGGCCTGCAACTGTTGTTTTGCGGTTTTAGCAACAGCGTTGCCGCCATCGCGAAAAATAATGCACTTAGCTGAGGTGTATTCACGGGTGGCCAGGGGTTTTTTGACTATGCCCCTTGATCTGCCTATAATCTCGCCCTTTCTCGTTACCCTTATCTAAAGAGGTCGGAATCCTTCTATGCCAACTGTTCGCGTCAAAGAAAATGAGCCCTTCGAAGTTGCGCTGCGGCGTTTTAAACGTTCCTGTGAAAAGGCGGGTGTCCTTACCGAAGTGCGGCGTCGTGAGTTCTACGAAAAGCCCACGGAAGAGCGCAAACGCAAGGCCGCCGCTGCCCGCAAACGTTCGTTGAAGCGTATGCGTCGCCAGTCCATGCGTCTGGTCCGGCTCTACTGATGACACTCCGCGAGCGCATCCAGGAAGATATGAAGTCGGCCATGCGCGCACGGGAAGCCGAGCGTCTGGTGACCATTCGTATGCTCCTGGCGGCGATCAAGCAGCGCGAAATTGATGAGCGCCGCGAGCTTGACGATACAGAAGCGTTGAGCGTTGTGGATAAGCTGATCAAGCAGCGCAAGGATTCTGCCAGTCAATTTGTTGCCGGTGGTCGTCCGGATCTTGCGGAAAAGGAAGAGTCAGAAATCGTTTTTCTCGCGGTCTATCTGCCGGCGGCCCTGTCGCCTGCAGAGATTGATGGGCTGATTGCTGAGACGATGACGGCCGTAGCGGCCAGCGGTCCCAAAGATATGGGTAAGGTGCTTACCGCCTTGCGCCCGCAGATGCAGGGACGGGCGGACATGGCCGTGGTGGCGGAAAAAGTGAAGGCCCGCCTTAGCAGTTGATGGACGAGGGTGTGGCTGCGGCCGGGGTTGCCTCCTGGCAGCACAGCTTCTGGCGGGCTCTGGATGCCGGTGATGTGCAGAGCGCGTGGTCACAGCATTGTGGCCACATCTATGGCCGCAGACATGTTGCGGCGACCGCACCGTGGGTGACACTCGCGGAAATTCATGATCGTCTGAACTGGTCGCAGTGGTTGTCACAGCGTATTGCCGCCGGTTTTCCTCTCCCTGTTTCTGATCTCCCCGATGTAAATACCTTGCTGGATCTGGCAAGGCGCCTTGGTGCTGTGCTCAGCGGGCGAGATTTGCGCGCGGTGCTCAACGTGCTGACGGCGCAGAAAGACTACGCCGCGGCTTTGCGTCAGACCGTGGATGCGCTGACCGGACTGGCGGCTGAGCTTGATCCTCCGGTGGCTTTGTCGCGCAGCCTCAACATGGCGTTGGATGAGGAGGGCGAGCTCCTGGATACGGCGACCGCTGACCTCGCGCGCCTACGTCAGCGCCTGCGGGCCAGCCGCGGCGAATTGCAGCGTTTCTTGCAGAGCGTTCTGCGCAATCCTGACTGGCAGGAATACTGGCAGGATCAGGTCATCGTGCAGCGTAATGAGCGTTACGTATTGCCCCTCAAAGCCAGCCACAAGGGGCGTATCAAGGCGATCATTCATGACCGCTCGGCCAGTGGTGAAACCCTTTTTGTAGAGCCGCTGGCCGCTGTCGATCTGAATAATCAGTTGGTTCAGGACCGACGTGCTGAGCTTCAGGAGCAGGAACGTATTCTCAGCGTCCTGAGTGCGGCTGTTGGGGAAGAGGTGCCGGGCATCGTCGCGGCCTTGCGGCATATGGGGCGCCTGGACGCGGTACGGGCAGGGCTGGAACTGGGTGATGCCTATGGCGGGATTTTGCCCAAGGTGGGCGTTGCAGCGGCGTTTGATCTGCGGGCCCTGCGCCATCCGCTACTCTGCCTGCGTCATCCGGGGCAGGTCGTGGGTAACGCGGTACATCTCGGGGCGGACGCGCACCAACTGGTGATTACCGGCCCCAATACCGGTGGTAAGACGGCAACCCTGAAAGCGGTGGGGCTCAATCATCTGATGGCGTATATGGGGTTGCCGGTGACGGCGGAAGGCACGCTGGGTTATTTCCGGAAGTGCTTTGCGGTCATCGGTGATGCCCAGGATATTCACACGGATCTTTCTACTTTTTCGGCGCAGGTGCAGCGTCTGCGGGAAATGTTGGAGCATGCTGATGCCCACAGTCTCGTGCTCCTTGATGAATTGGGCAACGGCACCGATCCACGGGAGGGGGGCGCTTTGGCCCAGGCGGTAGCTGAGACGTTGTTGAAAGCTGGCGCCTGCACGCTGCTCACCAGCCATCTGGAAGTGATGAAACGCTATGCCCTGAGCCATGAAGGTGTGGCGCTGGCGGGAATGGGTTTCGATGCAGAGCGTCTGGCGCCCACTTATCGCCTCCAGTGGGGCGTGGGTGGCGCCAGTCATGGTCTGGCCATCGCTCGGCGGGTGGGGATGCCGACGCCGCTGATGGCCCGCGCCGAGGCGCTCTATGCCGATGACCGTGAGGACTGGGAGCGTTGGGAAGCGCAGCGGGAGGGCCTGTTGCGGGCCGCACAGCAGGCCATGGATGAGGCCGCATTGGCACGCAACGAAGCCGCAAAGTCCGCCCGGCGCCTGGAGCGCGAGCTGGAAGCGGCACGACAAGAGCGCGATAAAGCGGCTTCTGTAGCGCGCGCAGAATGGGAAAATATTCTGACGGCGGCGCGCCAGCAGGTACGGCAAACCATCGCGGCGCTCAAGTCAGGACGGGATACGCAGGCCGCATCGGCGGCCCTGCAGCGTCTGGAAGCCCCTTTTCGATCGAAAGAGCAGCGTGCTGCGGACAGCCTGCCTGCCGTGGGGGCTAAGGGCTTGTTTTTGCCGCTCCGGCAAGTAACCCAAGTGTTGCGCGTGGATCCGGCTCAGCAAAGGGTGCAGATTCAAATGCGGGGCAAACAGCTTTGGGTGCCTGCCGCACAATTCGCTGTGGATGCGGCTCTGCAGATCCCCAAAGAAAAAGGCAGCACACAGTATGCAGCCCCGGAAGATCATCCCTGGCGTCTGGATTTGCGCGGACAGCTTCGGGAAGACGCTTTGGCGGCCTTGTGCCGTCATGTGGATGGTGCCGTGGCCGCCGGTCGCCGGCAGATCGAGATTCTGCACGGTAAGGGTAATGGCGTGCTTGCGGAAATGGTGCGCGAGTTTGCCGGGCAGGACCCCCGGGTCAGCCAATGGCGCATGGCGCGACCAGAGCATGGTGGTGGCGGCGTCAGCGAGTTGGAGTTACGCTGACGGATGGCCAACTTCTCTCCCGCATTTATCGATGCCGTACTGGAGCACAGCGATCTGGTGCGCCTTATCGACAGTCGTGTACCGCTGAAAAAAAAGGGGAAGGATTTCTGGGCCTGCTGTCCGTTTCATCAGGAAAAAAGCCCCTCATTTTCTGTCAGCGCGGATAAGCAGATTTATTACTGTTTTGGCTGCCACGCGCATGGGAATGCCATCGGATTTTTGATGGCTCATGATCGGCTATCTTTTCCTGAAGCAGTGAAAACACTTGCCGAAGAAGCGGGCATTGCGCTGCCAGAAGATAGCCCCACTGGAGAACAGGAAGACCTGCGGCCGCTGCGTGCCATCCTCGAAAAAGCCGTCGCCCTTTACCAGTCCATGTTCTCAGAATATCCACCGGCCCAGGAATATCTGCGTGGAAGAGGATTGGATGCCGACACTATCGCGCGCTTTGAGCTGGGTTATGCACCACCAGCGGCCCAGTTTCTGAGCCAAAAACTCGGCAATGATGCATCATTGCGGCGGCAGTTGCTGGGGGCGGGGTTGGTCAGCAGTCGCGACGACGGCTCGGTCTATGATCGTTTTCGCGGCCGGGTGATTTTCCCGATCCGCGATGGGCGAGGACAAACGGTGGGGCTGGGAGGGCGCAGTCTTGATGGACGCGAGCCCAAATATCTGAATTCGCCGGAAAGTGCCCTCTACCACAAAGGCCGGGTGCTTTATGGTCTGCATCAGGCGAAGGAGGGCGTGCGTCGTGCCGGACGTATCCTGCTGGTGGAGGGATATCTGGATGTCATTACCTTGCACCAGGCGGGCATTGACTATGCCGT
Organism: Acidithiobacillus sp.; assembly: GCA_027445725.1. The sequence goes on along the minus strand of DAIAVG010000008.1, from coordinate 6,937 downwards.
CGCTGCTAGTGGGACTGCCCTGGGCGATAGCCAACTGGAGATGCTCTTCCGGGCGGCGGCCGAGGTGCTACTTTGTTTTGACGGCGATAATGCCGGGCGTCATGCCGCCTGGCGCGCGGTACAGATGACACCGGAGCATCTGCGCGAGGGGCGTCTGCTGCGGGTGTTGTTCCTGCCCGATGGGGAGGACCCTGACTCACTGGTACGTCAGCATGGGGCCGCAGCGTTTGAATCACTACTTCCGGCCGCGCGCCCGGCCATTGATTTCTTTTTGGAAGAACTGCAACACCGACACAATCTTGCAGCAGAAGACGAGAAGGCTCTTTTTCTGCATGCGGCGCGCGATTTTCTGAAGCGGGTGAGCGATCCGATCTTGCGTGAGGTCTATGAGCAACGGGTGCAGGATCTTTGTGGGTTAGCGCCGGTTACCCGGCGGGCGGCGCCGCGCGTGGTACGCAAACCGTCGCGCAACGCATCCCAGGGGCCATCCCTTTACAAAACGGCGTTGCGACTTTTGCTGAATCACCCGGAGGACCCGGCCTGGCGGACGCTGGATCGCGATTTGCTGCCGTTTCTATTCGACAGTGACCCTACGGTAAAAAATCTGGCGGGGGCACTTGATATTTTGGCCAACATGACCCATTTAAGTTCTCACGAGTTGTTCGCAAAATTGTCGATATCGGAACATGCGGAAGTGTGCTACGCGCTGGTGATGACTGATGCTGGCGGCGTAGAAGATGGCGCGTCGATGCAGCTTGAAATTTCGGGCTGTGTGGCGAGGGTGAATCAGCGTCTTGCTGCAGCGCGCAGCCACTTTATCAGCCGGGCAGCGGATCAAGGTGGTTTGAGCGCGCTTTCCGAGCAGGAGCGAGCAGAGATGGTACGCTTGTCCCGGCGCGGCAGGCGGAAGGATGTTTGAACCAGATAAATGCAGAAAAAGGGCTGAGGACGCAAGTCTATGACGATAGCACCTTTCCATGCGTGTGGTTTTTCTTATATAATGCGCGGCTTTCCGCGAGTGCAGGGTGGTTATGAGAGACGGTGAGAGTGCAGTGGATAATGAATCTCAGCGGTCTGAGCTGAAGCGGCTTATTGCGCGCGGTAAAGAGCAAGGCTACCTGACCTATCGCGAGATCAATGATCATTTGCCCGAAGAGGTTTTCGACCCCGAGCAGATGGAGAATGTCATCTCCATGATCAATGACATGGGTATCGAAGTCTTCGAGGAAGCCCCCGATGACGATACCCTGCTCATGGATGGGGAAGGTGGTACTGTGGTCGCCGCTCAGGAAGCGGAAGAAGCCGCAGAAGAAGCCCTGGCCGTGGTCGAGGCGGATATCGGGCGGACCAGTGATCCGGTGCGCATGTACATGCGCGAGATGGGCAGCGTAGAACTGCTGACCCGTGAAGGCGAAATTGAAATCGCCCGACGTATTGAAGACGGCTTGATGCAGGTGCTGCGTGCGGTATCGACCTGTCCGACGACCATCTCGCTTCTGCTGGACGCCGCTGATCGGGTGGAGCGTGGCGAGACACGCCTGGACGAAGTGGTCGACGCCTTTATCGATCCTAATGCGTTGGATGCGGAGGCGGTCAGCGGGGATGAGGATGCCGTGCTGGTGGAGGGCGACGAGATTGAGGTTGAGGACGACGACGAAGAGTCTGAAGACGGCGATGTTGAAGTAGACAAAGGCCCGCAACTCGAAGAAGCGTTGGAACGTTTCGCGGTCATTCGCGCTGCTTACACTGCGTTGCTCGTCAGCCATGCCGATGGTGAAATGCGTGGGGAAGGTTACCAGCAGCAGCGTCGTGAGCTTGCGGAGCGCTTTCTGGAAATCAAGCTCAATGTTCGTCAGATCGATGTCATGACCGATGCGCTACGCGGGCTGACCGAAGAGGTACGTCAGTGCGAACGGGAGTTGATGGAACTGTGCATTGAACGTGCACGTTTCCCGCGTAAAGATTTTGTACGCAGTTACCCTGGTCATGAGAGTGATATTGGCTGGATTGATCAGCAAATTGCAGGTAGCTACGCTTATAGTGCCCGTTTGGTTGAGTTTCGTGATGATATCGTGTCGATCATGAAGCGACTGGCAAATATTGAGAAGCGTGCTGGCTTGCCGGTTGCTGAGATCAAAGAGGCCAGTCGACTGATGTCTATTGGTGAGGCCAAGGCGCGGCGTGCCAAGAAGGAAATGGTGGAGGCCAACCTGCGTCTGGTGATCTCTATTGCCAAGAAGTACACCAATCGTGGCTTGCAGTTCCTGGATCTGATTCAGGAAGGAAACATCGGCCTGATGAAGGCGGTGGACAAGTTTGAATACCGGCGTGGCTACAAATTCTCTACTTATGCGACTTGGTGGATACGCCAGGCCATTACGCGGAGTATTGCGGATCAGGCGCGGACCATTCGTATCCCGGTACATATGATCGAAACCATAAACAAACTCAATCGAATCAGTCGCCAGATGCTCCAGGAAATGGGACGTGAACCGTCGCCTGAAGAGTTGGCAGAACGGATGGAAATGCCCGAGGATAAAATCCGCAAGGTGCTCAAAATTGCCAAGGAGCCTATCTCCATGGAGACGCCCATCGGTGACGATGAAGATTCGCACCTGGGCGACTTCATCGAAGACCGGAATGTGACGGCGCCAGCGGATTCTGCCGTTAACGCCGCCATTCGCGAAGTGGTCGAGGAGTTGCTTGATAATGGCCTGACAGCGCGGGAAGCCAAGGTGTTGCGTATGCGTTTTGGCATCGGGATGAATACCGACCACACGCTGGAGGAGGTCGGCAAGCAGTTTGACGTTACTCGTGAGCGTATCCGCCAGATTGAAGCCAAGGCGCTGCGCAAACTGCGTCATCCCTCTCGATCGGAGCGGTTACGTAGTTTTGTGGACGGTGAAGTGACGATTCCATCGTGACGGATGTTTTTTAGCGGTATGAGGCGTGGGATCAGTGCATTCCACGCCGTTCTTCAGGGCCTGTAGCTCAGTTGGTTAGAGCAGGGGACTCATAATCCCTTGGTCCACGGTTCGAGTCCGTGCGGGCCCACCAATTAAAACAATGGGTTAGCAAGAACCGCTGGGTGGTTCTTTGCGTCTTGTCGACTTTTTGCCCAAATAATGCCCAAACTGTGCCCGGATTCGGTCGCTCAGGCTTGGCAACCATCATCGAATCGGAAATGCAGCGTGGCATCTGGCGCGACCGTGCTGAAAGTGAAAGCACTACGCTGGGAGAAGCCCTCACCCGTTATGCGGAAGAAATCATCCCGTCCAGGAAATCGCCTGGACCAGATATAGCCCGGCTGTACCAGTGGCAAGCCAGACCCATTGCAAAAAGCTTCATGGCATCCATACGAGGCAAGGACGTTGCGGTGGTCATAAGAGGCATGGAAGCCCTCAGCAATCCTGTGGAATTGGTCGGTAAGCCCAGACTGCCGAGGGGCAGGGATCGCCGTCTTGTCGGCGACTTGCAAAGCCATGAATCCCGAACTGGCGGCCATTGTGACCGTCGCTATTGAAACCGCCATGCGCCAGGGGGAAATCATGGGCATGGAATGGTCCAGGGTGGACTTGAAGCGTTACACGGTAACACTGGAAGACACCAAGAATGGCGACAAACGCATTGTGCCGCTGACCCCCAAAGCGGTTCAGACATTGCGCGACTTGCCGCGAAATATGGACGGCAAGGTATGGACTTACACGCCGGACTGACCTTTCACGATCTGCGCCATGAGGCTACCAGCCGCCTGTTTGAAAAAGGGTTGGGTATCATGCAGGTGGCGGCCATTACGAGTCACCGGAACATGCAGATGCTGAGGCGGTACACGCATATTTCCGGTAAAGTATTGGTCGATGCGGTGCGCCGTGTAGATGCGGTGAGAGGATAAAATTCATCGCCAACCTGCCTGCAAGATTTTCCCGTTACCCGCAACATGGTAAATTGCAGTCATGACCAATGTTCACCCATTCCCCCAAAACCGCAGCGGCAAAGCTGCAAAAGCCCATCACAAGGAACGCGGACGTGCCGGCGGCAGTCCCGCAGGCGGCGGCCCCGCATTCTATCTGCCTGGACCAAACGACGAGCCTGTCGATGTACTCATGACGGTTATTCAGGCAGGTGGCCTGTACCTCATTCCCACGGCGGAACGTCCTGTCGATGACCTGCCCACGACCCACCTGCTGCGCACGATCGACGGCCTCAATGCGCTGACAGAAGCGGCCAATGTGCTCATTTATCATGCCATGCGTCATCCTGCGGAATTCCCCCAGGAAGATGCGGATACGCTGGCCCGGCAAGGCAAGCAGGCCCACAAAACGATGCACAAACTGGACGAGATGCTGCCATCGGATGGTTTCATCCTGACCACGGACAGCTACGGTCCCGACCTGATGGCGGAATACGCCACCAACGCGGCCATCATTGTTGCCAGCGCCTTTGCCCTGGATATCATGGCGCACTATGACGAGTCGTTCATCAAGACCGGCAAGGACAAGCGCAAAGCCATGTTCCGTGACTTTCAAGGGGCGTACAGGGAAGCGCAGGATGAGTGTCTGTCCCGTTCGGAAGGACATGAATTTCTGATCAAGGAGCTGACATCGGCACAACGCGCCCTAAAAAAGGTACTGAAAGAGCTATGACTATTACCAGGAAAGACATAGAAAACCATTTATGGGAAGTAGGCGGTTGGACCCATCCGCAAGCCGAGCAACTGGTGGATGTTTTCTTTGAAGGTATGCGTGCCGCCATCGTCGCGGATTCGGAACTCAAGTTATCGGGCTTCGGCAAATTTACCGTGCGAGCCAAGTCGTCGCGCCCTGGTCGCAACCCCAAAACCGGCCTGGCACACGAAATCAAAGCGCGTCGTGTGGTGACGTTCAGCGCAAGCACTCTGTTGCGCGTCAGAACCAATCCGGGTTTGCCGTTGCCACGTCGCTTACGCCATAAAATCCCGCAGTAGCCGATTGCGGATTTGCAAGGCAATCCTTACAGTAGGGCACACCGCTTCTTTTGGTTGAGGTCAAGCATGAATAAAACAGAATTTGTCGCAGCACTGGCACAACATGGGGCCATGTCCAAGGTGGACGCCGAGAAGGTATTTCAGGTATTCCGGCATACGCTGGAAACGGAATTGGCGACAGCCGGGAAGATCGTTTTCCCGGGCTTCTGCACTTTTGAGGTGGTGGAAAAGGCCGCTCGTAAGGGCCGTAATCCGGCCACAGGACAGGAAATCGATATCCCCGCCAAGAAAAGCATCAAGTGCAAGGCCGGCAAAGAATTTACGGACAAAGTGAACGGTTAAAGGATAGATCATGGAAACCACGAAAAAGCGGGTTCGTCGTAGTGCTGAACAGCGTTTGGCGGATCTGGAAAAGAAGCAGGCGGAAATTCTGGAACGTCAGCGTGCCGCGCTAGCCAAGATTGAGGAAGCCAGGAAAAGGCTGAAGCAGTCACCATCCACTCGCAAGGAAACCCTGGAACAGGAAAAACGCTTTGGACGTGCGGCACAAGCCATCGCCCCGGATTGGGACTATCGGCACTTCATTGCGGCCATTGAGAAGGTGCTGGCAGATACTGCTGATGCAGCCGATCTTTCGGTGCGTGGTGAAGCCCTGTTGGAAGAACACGGAAAGGCGAAGCGTGGGCGGCGGCCCAAAAGTGCGTAATCGCACCAATAGGCAACACCGCCCCTTTTCAAGCCATAAAGGTCGACCATGATCCAGGGTGAGCGTTTAGCCGATGAGGCGGATGTAGGCGCGAAGAATACGGAAGAACACTTGATGGACGCCTTGGCGAGGCAACGCGCGGCCTTGGTGCCCGACGAAGAACCTGACGAAGACGCGCAGGGACATCGCTATTGTCTGGATTGTTCCGATATCATCCCCTTGGAACGGATACAGGCAGTACAGGCCGTGCGCTGCGTGACCTGCGCTGCCAAGCGGGAACGCTTTATCAAATTGACCCAAGGCAAGGGTGGTGCTGGACGTATCCTGAACGATGAGGCTGATTTTGGGGGGAAATAGTGTGCTCATCCTCACCATCAACGACTGCCCCGGCATGCGTATTGTCCGGGTCATCGGCCCGGTCTATGGGACTGGTGTCCGGTCCCGCAATATCATCGGCAATCTTCTCGGTGGTGTCCGCGCTCTCTTCGGCGGCAAGCAGGCGGGGTATCTCAACATGATTGCTCAGACGCGGGATGATGCCCTGGAACAACTGGCGGAACATGCCCGGTCTCTGGGGGCCAATGCCATCCTGGGGATGCGCTTTGATTCCGGCGAGTTTGATGCCGGACAGGGGCAAGCCATGAATGAGGTCACGGCTTATGGGACGGCGGTAGTGGTGGAAGTGCAATAACTATATAGTTTCTTTAATGTTTATATAAAAATATAGCCTTCGGACTTAAGCATAACGTAAATTAACGGCATATTAGAGGATACAATGACGGACATTTGCTCAATTGTTTCACCAGACGAAAGCCTTGGCTTTTTGAAACCAGTTTTAAAGAGTTGGACTAAAATTATTACAAGTTATTCATATAAAAGTTATGATGATTGTCCATATTATTATTCTGAAAGAATGAATACTGGCTTGCTTGGTTGTGCGGCTTTGATGAGCAATTCTTTTCACCCACTTGAAGAGCATCCAATAGACAGAAGGAATGGTCCAACGAAAGAAAAAGATAATCGGTCTGGTAGATTGGATTTATGGCTTGTAAACAAAGATAGCGATAAAGAAGATGTACTTATAGAGTCAAAAATAGTTTGGCACGCCGATTCGATAATTAAAAAATCCAATGAAGCGGCGCGTCAGTTGAGAAGTATAACGAAATCCTATATTCAAAATCACTGTAAACTTAGCGCTGTTTTTTGTGTTCACGGATTTAGGGCTTCTCAATTTGAAAAGCCTGAAGAAAAAATAACTGAGTTGGTTG
>DAIAVG010000007.1 GCA_027445725.1 Acidithiobacillus sp. | reverse complement strand
ATTGCCAACATTTTCGACTGGGAAAAGAGCCTATGAGCCTGGGGTTGTGCGAAAAGACCTTGCAAAGAACGCTTCATGTTGAAGAAACCCGAAAGCGGGTAGCAGATCGCCAGGGGTTGCCTCCGGATACCAATGAGCGAAATGGGTATGCGGCTTGTTTCCCATCCGCGCCGCGTATCTGTTCGCAATATCTCAGTGAATGCCAGGTCGCAGAGACGGAATAGGTATGGCACATCCCTCCTCAATACCAAAACTGAACCGCTCCGGGTTTAGTGGAGGCTTTGGGTTGGTCACAGACACGGACTGAGATGTTACATCCGAACGACTAGGAGGCAGCGTTTGCAGTCATTCGCATATCTGGTAGAACCGCGCGGGTGTACCTCATAAAAATCTGGACGGGCAGTTGGACACAGAAATGGCCCCACAGTGGGTCCATGATGTTAAGTTACCCGCAGGGCTACGGCAAGCATGCTGCTATCTCTTTGATTGGTTGATCCTATCTCTGTATTTTTACGCTGTGTACGATGAGCAGCATTGAATCTTCTGCGAATTCATCAGGTTGCAGCGAATCTGATATGCATGAAAATATGAAGAATCAATGAGTTATGGAAGACTTTGGCAGAGCCCTGAAGTTACCCGGGGTCCGAAAAACATTCGTTTGGCAAACATCATCCACTGCCAACCTATAATGTGTTATAAACAGCGGTCTTTAGGTTTTTTTCGCCGATATTCAGTAGGCCGAAAATGTCTTCTCCATATCTTTGCATGGCCAATGATGCGATGATGGACTGGCCATATTCATCGAAAGCAGCACTTATCTGCTGTCTGTGTGCATCGTTAAGTGGTAAATTTTGCAGGCTCTCCTGAAGTTCTTTATGTATGCCATCGTTGATGGTAAAACCGTTTAGCAGGTTCGGCATGTGTAGCAGAGATGCACGCACGATGCGGGTTATCACCATCCATTTGGCAAACCAGCCATGGATGGTATGAGGGTGTGCTGGTTCTTTTCTTTGCTGGTATTCCGTAGCCCAGCCCGCCAATTCCGTAGCCGGCATGGGTTTGGCGTAGATATAACCTTGCAAGGAAAGGCCACCAATGCTGGCCAGCATGTCTGCAATGGCGTCATTCTCTACACCCTCCGCCACGCAGGCCATATTCAGGTCGTTGGCAAGATTTGCTAAAATTATGACAAAGTCGATAGTGTCAGGATTTTTTTCCAGAGCACATATGAAGGACTGGTCAATCTTTATTTCGTCGATAGAGAGAGCGCGTAAGCGATTAAGGGATGACTCACCGCTACCCACATCGTCCAGTGCAATACGGAATCCTGCGTTGCGCAGTAGAAGAATTTGTTCTTGGGCACTAGCTTCATCCAAGGCACCGGTTTCCAGAATCTCCAGCGTGATTTTAAGTGGCCCCGTGCCGCCAGGATGATTTTGTTGCAACAAATTGGTGGCTCCCCATCTCGCGATTTTTTGCAGAAAGGCGGGATGCTGAAAAGCCTCGGGCGGCAGGTTGATGGACAAGGAAGGAGGGAAGATTTTTTTTGCCACCCAATGTTGGGCATCTTTATGGATTTGTTGTAGACCTTTTTCAAAAAGGGAAAGCAACTGCGTACTACCGAATGCGGGCAGGAAGAAATAAGGAGAGATGAGGTGATCGCCATCACGCAGTCGCGCCAGAGCCTCAGCTTTAACGATGCGATGAGTACCCGGATTCACTACGGGTTGATACCACATTTCCAGACCATCATTTTGCAAGAGTTCCCGGTAACGACGCCGGTCCTGCAAACTGATGGACGGAGCAGTGCGGATAACGGAACTTTTTTCCAACGTCTCCAGACGATCGCCAAAAAAGTGCTCGAGAGACGCCCAAAAGCTCTGTTGCCAAGGCGGATGAAAATACCCAGGCCATGGGCTGTATAAGGTCATGAGGATTTGTGGGGCTCCGGCAAGGGTCAGGATAGGATGTATTGCCATAGAGCGTAGGCCGAGGCCTTGGGCCTTGGTCCACTCCTCAGGCGATAATTCCTTCTGAATGCTATCGATTTGAACGGGCTTTTCGTCTCGCCAAGCCTGCAACAATAAATTATCTCGCTCGATCGCACACCACTCCATGATTTCTTGGGGCTGGCTTTCGTGCAGAGTCTTGCCGAAACTCAACTCGCAACGCAGGCCGTAATTTTCTCCAACGCTGACGATTTCGACGCCGGTGATTCCTGGAATTTTAACAATGCGCTGCAGTGTTTCCCTTATGATGTCTTCACGATTAATGGCTGTAGAAATGATCTGCCTAATATTTTCAAGAGTATCGGCCCGTTCATTTTCGGCCTCGGTATAGGCCATGAGTTGCCATGAGAGGTCATTGCTGAGGCGCTCCATGATGATGGACTGCAGCGTGACACTGTTGGCCAAATCAGAATTGATGGTATCTTCCAGAACGGCGCGATAGACCTGAAAGGATTGGGCCAGAATGTCTGCGGGCAATCCGATCCAGGTGTGGCGCAAGCCGGCCTCTCTGGCCATGGACATATGCTTTTCCCGGCTGATGCCCGGTGAGAGAACCTGCGTCAGGTAACGCACCTGGCTGGTCTTGAGATGGGCCATTTCGGCATCTGAAAGGAGACTCAGGATATGCGCCGATGCCTCGGCACGCATTAGGGTGTCGTAAAAGTCCGCAACCACGGTCTCGCTGTAATAGCACAGCAGCTCCTTCACGGCGTTGAGCCAGACATCAACACGATCGTAAGGGTCGATCATGCTGAGTCGCCTGCGGGTACTTCCAACCACATCGCCCCCTGCGGAGATGATCAGTTCCTCCGCCGCCTTGCTATCGGAAGTGGGCACCGACTTTTGACCGTCATCTTCACGTTCATGTTGGTCCATTATTCCAGCCTCCTGTTTTATGCCGCTATGCTACATTGTCTCGCATAACCCTCACCGCCTGCCCCAGCCCTTCCTGAAATCGGTGGCTATGCTCATGCAGTTGCCCGAGTAGCCGATGGAGTTCCTCGCGCGTTCCGCTTTGCCGTACCTGGAAGATTTCTTGCCCCAGCGTATGCACTATCTCGTGCTCGGCCAGCAATGCCTCTACCCCGGGTAGTTCTGGCGCATGCGCGTGCAGCCAAGTCGAGATCGGACAGGCAGCCAGTTCCGCATTTTCGTAACCCCCATGATTCATTGCGGACTCTTCTGCCGCATGCACCCATCCCAGATGCTGGTACAGGGCCAGCATCGGTGTGTCCGCATCCCCGGCGCCGAGGATAAAGGTACGCACAAAATCAGCAACCGCCTCCGCCTCCATCGGCCTGGCAATGGCATATCCCTGGAGGTAGTCGACTTCCATCTCGCGCAGAAGGGCGATGTGCTCTTCGGTTTCCACCCCTTCCACAGTGATCATGACGTTCATGCCCAAACCCAGGTTGATGAGACTCTCGACAAAGATCAGGTCCTGGGGTTTGTTCGATAGCTCGCGGATGAAACCCTGATCGATTTTGATCTCGTCAATGGGCAGGTTTTTGAGCCGTAGGAGCGAGGCGTAGGCGCTCCCCACATCGTCCAGCGCGATTTTGACACCCGCGCTCCGCAGCCGTCGCAGATGTTCCAGGGCGATCTTCTGTTCGAGGATTTCCCCAATCTCCAGCACCTCCAGTACTAAGGATTCCGGGGGTATATCCGGCTGGGAAGCCAGGATACCAAAGACCGTATCGGCAAATCCGGGACTGTCGAGCTCTTCCGGAGTGACATTGATGCTGAGGAAGAGATTCGGTCCAGGTTCCCCTCGCGGGGTGTAAGCCCGCCATTGCGCAAGTTGCTGCAGCCCCGTTTGCAGCACGAAACGCCCCAGCGCATGACGTTCCCGCACGCCAAGGGACGGGAGGAATCGGTCGGGGTAGACCTCCCGTCCCTCCCGGTGCCAGCGGGTCAATGCCTCGAGGCCTGCCACCCGGCCCGTCGCCAGGGCCACCAGGGGCTGATAGCGTAGCGTCACCTCTCCGGTTACCAAAGCCCGCAGGAAATCCTGGCGCAATACTTCATCGCCCATGGTGATGGTGCCGATATCCGGGTGATAGAGCTGCACCCAACCTTCGCTCGCCCGACCAGGACGCGCCTTGGCCGCATACATGGCCTGATCCGCGTGCCGCAGGAGCAGGTCGGCGTCAGCCTCGTCGAAGGGATAGATAGTCAGCCCCAGACTCGCCTGGATACTGACCATTTCCCCCTTGATGTTGAAGGGCTGTGCTGTCGTGGCCTGGAGACGGGTCAGGATCTGATCCAGTTCATCCATACCGCGCAAGCCTTCCAGCAGCAGCACAAACTCATCGCCGCCCAGTCGCGCCACGGTATCCGTTCGCCGCACGGCGTCTTGCAGGCGGCGGGCTATTTCTTTCAGCAGGTCGTCACCGGCAGCGTGTCCGTAGGTATCATTGACTGGCTTGAACGCATCCAGATCCAAGAAGCCCACGGCTAACAACCGTTCTTGCCGTTCAGCACGGGCTAACGCCTGATCAAATACCAATCGCAGGCCATCGCGGTTGGGTAGGTTGGTCAGTCCGTCGTGGGTGGCCTGCGTGGTCAGAGTCCGCTCGAAGGTCTGGCGTTGCACATCCCATCGGCGATCCAGGAAGAGGATGCGTCGATAGGCAGCCAAGCCGAATCCCAAAGTGATGAGCAGAAAGACCAGAGGGTATTCAATCTGTCGTCGCCACCAGGCGGCCAGCCATTGATCCCTGGGGATGGAAACGAAAGCGGTCAATGGATAATGGCTCAAACGCGTAAAGGCTCCAAAGCGATAGGTCTGCCCCACCGCGACGAAGCCTGCATAAGATCCTTGACGTGCATGGGGGGCACGCTGCAAGGCTTTCCGCAAGGCTCCTTCTGTGGGTACGGGATGGGAAAGCATCTTGGAGAGATTACCCTGGGGTACGGGCCAGCGCCCTTCAATATAAAAGTCACTCCGGATCAGACCGACAGCCGTTCCCGCGCGCAAGGGCAGATGGCTCAGGAAGTCTTCTATACCATTGAAGCGCAGCGGCGTGGCCACCACAAACAAGGGTTTCCCCGCCGGGGAGAACACCGTACGACTCAGGCGGATGACCCAATGATCGCCCACCAGCGGACCACGCAGCGGGTGATAGGCCCACATGCCATGTGTCTGTAAGACTTTCTGAAACCCCGGCCAGATGGCCGGATCGTTATGAAAATCCGGGAGCGGCTTCCCCGCCGGTACGGCCGTGGAGGCAATGACCTGGCCATTCGGGGCGATGAGATTCGCGCTGGCGATATCCGGGGTGGCCTTCTGATAATCGAGCAGGAGCGTCCGGGCGCGGCGCGGATGATGGAGTGCGTCTGCGCGCTGTAACTGCACCCCCAAAAACTGGAGCCCTGAGGCGTGGCCGTCCAGCAGCTTCTGCGCGACTGTCGCGACCATGTCGGATTCCAGCATCAGGCGATACTGGCTGTTCTGTTCATAGCGATGCCAGGAAAACCATGCATACCATCCGGAAAAACCCAATACCCCTACTAACGTCCCCCAAAAGGCCAGAGACATGGCTCGCCGATAGGAAGGCATGGTGATTGGACGGGTGAGAAATGCAGGAATTTTCGGGGTGCCTTTCAAACCAAAACCTCCCCGCAAATCAGGTATCTATCAGTCATCGCCCCAAGCCAGCCTCTTGATGGTTTCTGTGAGCGTAGTGCCGTACATATAGGTACCCCACTGCTGCAACTGTATCCAGGCCACCGTTCATTATTCCTCCCATTCACCACGTCCGGCGCCCTCGCATGATCATATTTTTTTGTACTCGTGGGGCCTTGCTGCATCCAAGCATAAGCTGTTCTTGTATTTGCGGAAATAAAAGCCATGATCACGTTATGTGTCAGTCCACGCAGCCCCTACAGGTGCATTATTCCCGCGTACCGGCATCCATATCCGGCATTTCACTGGAATGCTCCCTCAAACCCCATAACCTTTGCGGCCTGGGGTAACGGCGCACATAGGCCAGTGCCTTGCGTACCGATTCCTGCGCCTGGAAACGCCAATCCTCCCATTCCGCAGGGGTTATGAAGGACATGCTTTCTGATCGACAGTGATAATGGGGCGGAAGATCGTTCAGGGCCATGGCAGCGGCATCACAAAGCACACCTTTTTCATCACCATCAGCCATGGACAAAAGCGCCTCTTCTACTAACGACTCATACAGATTTATTGGCTTGTTCATGAGATCGCCTCCCGATATCTCTTTCTTTGTTATCCATATCCCAGAATAGCACCGCCATCGCCCGGTGATAGCCTCTTTCCCGGATAATCGAGGCACGACACGTATTGCTGTTCAGGCCGTCGTCGCACCTGCTTATCTGTTGTGCGTGTGTAACCCCCATTCCACGCAGCCCGGCAGTTGCATCAGCCGACCTCCATGAACTAGCATCATCTTTATGCATGAGGCCCTCCACAAAGACAAGGAACGTATCCTGCGCTGCCTCCGTACTGGTCCCAAGACCTGCAAGGAAGTGGCTGATGCCACCCACATGCCGTGCCTGCGTACCAACCATCTCATGATCGACCTGGCAAAGCAGGGGCTGGTCTACGCACACCACTGCACCCTCAATGCCACGGGATCACCCATCAATGTTTGGGCGTTACCACCATCGGAAACATCCCCATTACATGCAGCAATCTCATGAGGTGGACAACTTTAGTAAAGGCTACACCGAAAATAAACGCCATACACAACCTATCAAAAGAACCTTAGAAAACCACCGAAGACCAAGTCCCGATCATCGTTTCTGCCTCAGCAGGAGCCATGAATTCACGGGAACCACAGGGAAGGTCGCATCGGTTCCAAAAAAGGAGATGATCATGTCGGAAGAAGGCAGTCTCGGAGTAGATAATTCACCCCGCTTCGTCAGCAATCTCACCAAAAATACTCTGGCGTTGGTACTGGCTGGAGAGAGGGGCAGCAGCCTGGGGGCGCTCACCGACTGGCGGGCCAAATCGGCCGTACCCTTTGGCGGCAAGTTCCGCATCATTGATTTTTGCCTGTCGAACTGCCTCAATTCCGGGATTCGCCGCATCGGCATCCTCACCCAGTACAAGGCCCACAGCCTCATCCGCCACGTCCAGCTCGGCTGGGGATTCTTGCGCGGCGAACTCAGCGAATTCATCGAAATCCTCCCCGCACAGCAGCGCATGAATACCGGTTGGTACCAAGGTACAGCCAATGCTGTCTTCCAGAATATTGACATCCTCCACGCCCACAGGCCGCGCTATGTGCTGATCCTCACCGGCGACCACATCTACAAGATGGACTACGGCCAGATGCTGGCTGAACACGTGCAGAATCAAGCCGACATGACAGTGGCGTGCGTGGATGTACCCCTCGAAGAGGCCAAGGCTTTTAGCGTAATGACCGTCAACCACGAAGACCGGGTGACGGCCTTTACGGAAGACCCCACCCCCAGCCCAGGCAACCCCGGGCACGTCTTGGCCAGTATGGGCATCTACATCTTCAATACCGAACTCCTCTGCGCGCAACTCATCCGCGATGCTGACAGCCACGATTCCAGCCACGACTTCGGCAAGGATGTCATCCCCTACATGGTGTCGCGCTACCGCGTCATGGCGCACCGCTTCCGCAATAGTTGTGTGAACAGCGCGGAGGGAGGCCTTTGTTACTGGCGTGATGTGAGCACGGTGGACGCCTACTGGAAGACCAACATCGACCTGGTCCATGTGACGCCAGACCTCGACCTCTACGATGGTCGCTGGCCCATCTGGACCTTTCAGGAGCAACTCCCGCCGGCCAAGTTTATCTTTGACGACGACGGCCGCCGCGGCGTCGCCCTCGACAGCACCGTCTCGGGCGGCTGCATCATTAGCGGCGCGACGGTGCGCCGCTCTCTGCTGTTTTCCAACGTGCGCATGGATGACGGCTCCACTTTGGTGGAGGATTCGGTAATCCTGCCCAACGTGCGCATGGGGGAAGGGGTGCGCTTGCGCAAGGCGATAGTGGGCAAAGGCACCCTCATCCCGTCTGGCCTGATAGTAGGCGAGAACCCCGAAGAGGACGCCCGGCGCTTCCACCGCACACCCTGCGGCGTCACATTCATCACCCCAGAGATGCTCGGCCAGCATTTGCATTTCGCGCGCTGAAGCGGTAACTGAGCGGCGTTGTATCTCTGATTTTTCGGAGATACCGTTCGGCTCAAGCGAGGATTTCCTTCCGAAACTCCCCGCTGTCGGTCCTGTTGGGGGAGGTACCCATTTATTCCGTGACTGATCACAGAAACGGTCCATCACAACCCCCATTGCCAGCAGCTCTCCGCTTCCCTCAGTCTGCTGCCGAACATCAGGGTTCAACGGCGGCAGGGCAGCGTAACCGGACGTCCAGAAATTGGTGGTCAGTACGTAGCGCGCTTGGGTAACGTTTACTGGACACAGGAGAATGGACGGGTTATTGGACAGAATCAGAGCTGGAAGTTGCCCCAAAAGTGTCCATCAACCGAGCGTCAATTAAACTTTCGTTTTTGCGGTGAAAAGCCGGATATACCAGCTTAATAGGCTAACATTTAACAGATACGCATCATTCTAGATAATCAGGGAAGGCTCTCTGCTTCCGCACCCGTCTCGTCTTCGATTATCTGCGCATGACTAAAAATTCGGCACCAACCCCGCTGGGGGCCTGAGAACAAATTTACCGTGCTCAGACTTGAGTCAGCACTTTTAAGCTGGTAGGTTCTAACAAGGCTAAGTGGTTTTGCTGCCGTAAATATGCAGTTGACCACAGTGCGTCAAATGGAAATCCGGGTGAGAGGCTAAAAGGCCATATCCCCGTCGCTGGCCCACGGCACCTGCATCCATAACGACCAAACCGCTCCCACTTCAAGGAATCTCATGAGCATTGAACACTACTCCCTATTGCCCCATTTGCCCAAAGAGCTTCTGGCACTTGCCGATCTGGCCCTGGATCTGCGCTGGTCCTGGAGTCATGCCGCCGATACGCTCTGGGAACACGCCGCAGCGGAACTCTGGAGCCTCACCCGCAATCCCTGGTTGATCCTGCAGAGCATCTCCGCCGAGCGACTGGAGCAGCTCGCCGCTGACTCAGACTTTGTCGCGATGCTGGCGGATTTCCACGACTCCCATGAAAAGACGCTTGCCATGCCTTCGTGGTATGAACAGGCTTACCCACAGCCACCCGTGCGACAGATCGCTTATTTCAGCATGGAATTTGGCATCTCGGAGGCCCTGCCCATCTATTCCGGTGGCCTGGGTATCCTCGCCGGCGACTGCCTGAAGACGGCGAGCGACCTGGGAATACCCATGGTCGGACTAGGTTTGCTCTGGCAACAGGGATATTTCCGTCAGGTCATCAACGGTAATGGTTGCCAGGAAGAGGTTTTTCCCTTCAATAACCCGCACCACCTTCCGGTATTACCCGTCCGGGACGCCAAGGGTGAATGGCTGCGGGTAGAACTTCCCTTCCCCGGGCGGCTGATCCTCTTGCGCGCCTGGGAGGCGCGGATAGGGCGCGCACGGCTCTATCTGCTGGACAGTAACGATCCCATCAACCACCCTGCCGATTGCGGTATCACCAGCGAACTCTATGGTGGAGGGTCCGAGATGCGCCTACAGCAGGAGATCTGCCTGGGGGTCGGGGGTTGGCTCCTTCTGGGCAAACTGGGCATCCAGACGGAGATTTGCCATCTCAACGAAGGCCATGCCGCTTTCGCCGTCATCGCCCGCGCCCGCGACCATGCGCAACGACATGGTGTAGATTTCAGCTCTGCCCTGCACGCTACTCGCGCCGGCAACATCTTCACCACCCATACGCCGGTCTCTGCTGGTTTTGACCGTTTCTCTCCGGAACTGCTGCGCCAGTATTCTTTTGGGATAGCCGCCGAGACCCTGTTGGCCTTGGGCAGGGAAAACCCGGAGGACCGGGAAGAACCCTTCAATATGGCCTATCTGGCCATGCGCGGCAGTATCCTGGCCAACGGCGTCAGCCATTTGCATGGGCAGGTCAGCCGCCGCATCTTTCAGCCCCTTTTCCCCGGCTGGCCTCAGGAGGAGGTGCCGGTCACCCACGTCACCAATGGCGTCCATGTACCCTCCTGGGATTCTCCTGCCGCTACCACCACATGGACCAAAGTGTGCGGCAAGGGTCGCTGGATGGGTGATCTTGAAGAGGAAGAGATTAATGGTCTCTTTCAGGACGTCTCAGACCAAAGCCTGTGGGATCTGCGCAGCCAGGCCCGGAGCCGTCTGGTCACGTTCGCCCGTGACCGGCATCTCCGTCAGTTAGCCAGCACCGGCGCTTCGGTCGAACAGATCAAGCAGGCGGAGTTCGCGCTGGATCCCAACATCCTGACCATCGGGTTTGCCCGGCGATTCACCGCCTATAAGCGGCCCAACATGCTGCTCTGCGATCCGGGACGCCTTTATCGCTTGCTCACCCACCCCCGATATCCTGTACAGATGATTATCGCCGGCAAGGCCCACCCCCAGGACGACGTTGGCAAAAACATGATCCACCAGTGGAACCAGTTCATCGCCGGCCACCCGGATCTTGCCGACAAGTTGGTATTTCTGGAAGATTATGACATGTTGCTCGCCGAACAGATGGTGCAAGGGGTGGACCTGTGGATCAACACGCCTCGCCGCCCCTGGGAGGCGTGCGGCACTAGCGGCATGAAGGTCCTGGTCAACGGTGGGCTCAATCTTTCGGAGTTGGACGGCTGGTGGGCAGAGGCCTATACACCGGAAGTCGGTTGGGCGATTGGTGACATGCAGGAACACGACAGTGACTTGGCCTGGGACACCAAAGAGGCCAACGATCTATACAGCCTCTTGGAGGGAGAAGTTGCCCCTCTTTTCTACCATGATCGTGACCCCCAGGGTTGCCCTTGCGGCTGGGTGGCCATGATGCGGGAGAGCATGACCCGGCTTACCCCCCGTTTCAGCAGCAACCGCATGCTGCGAGAATACCTGGAGCGCCTTTATATGCCCGCCACTTGTCTTTATGCCAAGCGACAAGACCAAGCCTTTGTTGATGCGCTCCATGACTGGCGTGTGGCTGTTGAACGCCATTGGAATCAGGTGCATTTTGGAGAGCTCTGCATCACTGAGGATGACGATACGTATCTTTTCCATCTTCCCGTCTATTTCAATGATCTGCCACCGGACTTTGTGAAAGTAGAGCTATATGCCATACCTTGGGACCACAGCAAAGCCATAACCCATAGCATGCAGCGCGGCGAGGCCATCGGCGGATCTATAAATGGCTTTCATTTCACGGTGTGCATACCCAAGGAAAGACCTGTCGGCGATTATACTCCCCGTATCATCCCCGCATTGGAGGGTGCCATAGTGCCTACCGAAGCACGGCAGATACTGTGGTATCCTCGTTAAAAGGTTTAGTTACGTGTCACTGAACACCAATAGCATCCGCTGGTTGCTGGTGCTGATGGGCATCATCGGTGCCGTTTACCGGGTGATGGAACGATCGGTTGGACCCGTGGCGGGCCTCCTGATCCGTCTGTGGCTGGCGAAGGTCTTCTTTGTGTCGGGGATATTGAAGATTTTCGATCTGAGCATCGCACCCTATCTGTCTAATGTTGCCTATCCCGTGCCTTGGGTGGAGCCGCTAAGCCCTACCTACCTGGGGGCAGCGATACAGATGCTTATTCCGGTATTGCTCGCGCTGGGGTTGGCAACCCGGTGGGCCGCGCTGTACATGCTCATTCTCGTGCTGGTGGTCCAGTTCAACTACCTCGCCCTGGATATCAACCTGTACTCGGCAGTGCTATTCGGGTGGTTCGTGATATGTGGCGCGGGGCCACTGTCGCTGGATCATCTCCTGGCGCGTGGATTAGGGGATACCGCGCTGCCCTTCGCCACGGCTCTAACCCGCCTGGCAGGTGCCGTTACGCGGTATCTCAAGCCATACTATCAATTGCTTATCCGTCTGTGGCTTGGTTTGGCTCTGCTGGTGGTAAGCATGGGAGCGGTGATACCAATTCGCCTGGTAAAACTACTGCCGGAAAAATCGCTTGCTCATTTTGCACCAACACCTACGCTGGCGCTGGTGTGTGCGCTACTTATTGCTTTCGGCTTTGTTGCCCGTCCCGCCGCGCTAGTGCTTATCATGACCGTTATCGGTATGCATATAACCGGCTCAGATGGCCCGGCTGATGTATATTTTGTGATGACGCTCGCACTCGTTGGCTTGTATGGGCCTGGCAGGTTATCGCTCGACAAATGGATTCTGGATGTCCTTCCACAGATCAGCGGCAGGCAGGTATTCCCACTGGAAGGGGCGCCGCACGTGGTGATCGTTGGCGCCGGTTTCGGCGGGCTGACTTGCGCGGCGAAGTTGACGAAAACACCGGTGCACGTGACCTTGATCGATCGTCATAACTACCACTTATTCCAGCCGTTATTGTACCAGGTCGCCACCGCATCGCTGTCCCCTGCCGATATTGCCGCTACGGTGCGCGGCCTGTTTTGCGATCACCTCAACGTGCAGGTGCTGCTGGGTCAGGTGACCGGGATCGATACGGCCCAGCAGGAGGTGTTAATCGGTAAACGACGTATGCCATACGATTATCTGGTGCTCGCCACGGGCGCATCCCACAGCTATTTTGGGCGGGACGAGTGGGAACCTTATGCGCCCGGATTAAAGACCGTTGCTGACGCGGTGGAAATACGGCGACGGATTCTCTCCGCTTTCGAGCGCGCAGAAGCGGCCGAAGATCCAGCCGACCGGGAGGGTTTGCTCACCTTCGTGATCGTTGGAGGCGGGCCGACGGGAGTCGAGTTGGCCGGCGACATTGCCGAACTGGTGCGCCACGGCATGGAGAAGGAGTTCCACCATTTCGACCCGGCCAGCGCTCGCGTGGTTCTGATTCAGTCGGCTCCGCGCCTGTTGCCGACCTTTCCCGAGACTTTATCAGAAAAGGCGAAGCGGTCACTCGAACAGTTGGGCGTCGAGGTCATGCTGGAGAGTCGGGTGGAGCACATCGATCAGGAGGGGGTGCGCATCAATGGCGAATGCCTGGCGTCTCGCACCGTATTATGGGCAGCGGGGGTCGTGGCATCCCCGGCAGCGCGATGGCTCAATGCTGCAGCCGATCGCAGCGGACGGGTGAAA
Organism: Acidithiobacillus sp.; assembly: GCA_027445725.1. The sequence goes on along the minus strand of DAIAVG010000007.1, from coordinate 6,559 downwards.
GTCGAAGCGGACCTCTCGGTAACGGGTCTACCAAACGTGTTTGTTATCGGTGATACGGCGCTGGCCAATGCCTGGAAAGGGAAACCGGTGCCCGGCCTGGCACCAGCGGCGAAGCAGGGCGGGGCCTACGTGGCAAGGACGATTCGCCGGAAACTGCAGGGACAGCCTGCGCAACCACCATTCGCATACCGCCATATGGGTAGCCTAGCCACCATCGGCAGGAAAGCAGCAGTGGCAAGCTTCAACGGCGTAAACATGAGCGGCGCACCGGCCTGGTGGCTATGGGGCGTGATTCATGTGGCGCTCCTGGTGGGTTTGCGTAATCGAATCTCGGTGATGTTCAACTGGTTTTGGGCCTATCTCACTTTCAAACGGGGGACACGCCTGATCACGGGTGACGAGCGGCCGCTGAAAGATGGAATCCACCCTACCATAAGGACCTTTGATCAGCCCTAAACTATTTTCACCCTTGTGTTAACATTTTCGGTCAGGCGTGTACGCAAAGGAGCAAGTAATGAGTAACAAAAGCATCGGGATGGTCGGCTTAGGTCGAATGGGTGCCAATATGGCGCGGCGTCTGCACCTCAAGGGTCTGGAAGTCACCGTTTACAATCGCCATACCGAAAAAGCCACTGATCTGGCTAAAGAAACCGGCATGCACGCTGCCGAAAGTCTGGAAGCCCTCGTTCAGGCCTTGCCCGGCCACCGGATCGTCTGGCTCATGCTTCCCGCCGGAGAAGCCACCCAGAGTCATATCGACTCCATTCTTCCCTTATTGAGCAAGGGCGACATACTGATTAACGGCGCGAATGCCTTTTATGAGGACTCCGTCGCCCAATCCAAAAAAGTGGAGGCGGCGGGGGTGCATTACATAGACGCCGGTGTTTCGGGCGGTGTCTGGGGTCTACAAGAGGGTTATGCCCTGATGGTCGGCGGTAGCCAGGAAGCCGTAGCTCAGGTAACGCCTTTTCTGGAGGCACTGGCACCGGGCGCCGACAAAGGCTGGTTGCACTGTGGCCCCGTCGGCAGCGGCCACTTTGTCAAAATGGTCCACAATGGCATCGAATACGGCATGATGCAGGCCCTCGCCGAGGGCTTCGCCATTTTGCAAGGCAAAACCGAATTTGGGCTCGACCTCGCCAAGGTAGCCGAAATGTGGCGCTACGGCAGCGTCGTCCGCTCCTGGCTCCTTGATCTCACTGCTGACACCCTCGCCAAAGATCAGGTGCTCGCCAACATCGCGCCCGTAGTAGCAGACTCCGGCGAAGGCCTGTGGACGGCGCAGGCTGCTCTCTCGCTGAAAATCCCCGCGCCGGTCATCACCCTCGCCCTGCAAATGCGTTGGGCCTCTCAGGGGCGCGACGACTACGCCGCCAAACTCCTGGCGATGATGCGTAACCAGTTTGGCGGCCACGCGGTGCAAAAGGAGGGATGAATGAGTAACTGTAATTGTCAGTTCGTTATTTTTGGGGCTACCGGCGATCTCGCCAGCAAAAAACTTCTCCCCGCACTTTATCACCTGCATTGTGCAGGCAGAATGCCCGAAGAACTGCGCATTCTCGCCGTTGGCCGACGGCCTTGGGATGACAAAGCCTGGCAGGACTTTCTGCATGAGCAACTGGAAACTTACGCCAGCAATTACCACGCGGACCGCTTTGCCGATTTCTGCAAGCATTTTGAATATGTGCGCGGTGAAATCCATGAGCCGGAATCTTACGCCAAACTCCGCAGCCTGCTGACCCCAGAAGGTGCCGAAAAACCAGCGGGCACCATTTTTTATCTCGCTATTCGTCCCACCGATTTTATTCCGGTGGTACAACGCCTTTTCGAGGCCGGATTTAATCAGGATGGCGACTACCGCATCGTCATTGAAAAGCCCTTCGGTGATGATCTGGAAAGTGCCGTGCAACTCAATGAGCAGTTGCATCGTCACTTCCGTGAAGACCAGATCTATCGTATCGATCACTATCTTGGCAAAGAAATTGTCCAGAATCTGCTGGTTTTCCGTTTCGCCAACCTGGCGATTGAAGCGATATGGAACCGTAATTACATCGACCACGTCCAGATAACGGTGGCCGAAGATATCGGCATTGAAAATCGGGCTGGCTATTATGATCAGGCCGGTGCTCTGCGCGATATGCTGCAAAATCACCTGATGCAGATTCTCACCCTGGTCGCCATGGAACCACCACCTTCGCTGGAGGCAGATAGCCTGCGCGACGAAAAAGTCAAAGTCCTGCGCTCAATCCGCCCTATTCCCAAATCGGCCGTTACCGCCTATGCCATGCGCGCGCAGTATGGGCCTGGCGTTGTCCACGACAAACACGTCCCCGGCTATCAGGACGAGGCGGGTGTTGAGCCCAACTCGGTAACAGAAACCTTTGTCGCCGCCAAGTTTTACATCGATAACTGGCGCTGGCGCGGCGTGCCCTTTTATTTGCGTACCGGCAAACGTCTTACTGCCAAGACCTCCAGCGTGGCCATCCGCTTCCGTCATACACCGCAACAACTCTTCCGCGAAACCAGTATCGAACGTATTGAGCCCAACTGGATATTGCTCTCTCTGGAACCAGAGAGCCTTAAAATTGAAATCCAGGTCAAGGAACCGGGTCTGGAAATGCGCGTTCGCCCCGTACAACTCAACGCATCTTACCGCAAAGATGGTGAGCAGGAACTGGATGCCTATGAGGCCCTGCTGCTGGATGTGATGCAAGGCGACAAAGCCCTGTTCATCCGCTTTGACGAGGTCGAATGGGCCTGGCGCGTCGTCGACCCCATTATCAAGTCCTGGGGACGGGAGACCGACTACATCCTCACCTACCCCTCTGGCTCCTGGGGACCAGACGAGGCCACCCGGATTATGGACAAAGAAGACCACTACTGGCGCAATCAGATCTGAGTGAGCGCCCGGCGGAGGTCACCTCCGCCGCCGGTGCGGTGAGATGTCGTCCATTGCAAACAGCAAAAACCCCATAGAACTCAATAGCCCCAAGGTACCCCACAAAAAAGCGTAGCCGACAGACTACAATATAGCCCGGCTGCGCGGCATTATATCATTGGGCATTTTCAAACTTATACAAACAATACAGGCTAGTGCGATAATATGGCACGATCTATGCTAATAGCTATGGGCGAAGATCGTATTCTGATGACAAGGAGCCTAACCATGCAAAATCCCATTATTCCCGAACGCAAGATTGAGCAGCTTTCCGAGGTGATCAAAGCCATGTCTCACCCTTTGCGGTACAAGATTATCTGCCTGCTGGGACGAGGCGAAATGAGCATGCAAAGCCTCGTGAAAGCCATCAATACCAGCCACAGCAATGCATCGCAGCATCTTGCCTTACTGCAGGACAGCGGCTTGGTGCTGGTGCGACGGGTAGCCAGTCGTGTGTACTTTCGCATCCGTGATCAGCGCACTCTGCGTCTGCTAGCCATGAGCCACCACGTCCTCGCCTGACTTTCAATCTAACAGCAACATACCGCGCCGCAGAAACTCCGCGGCGCTCTCACCGGGTTCAGATGTACCCAGAAAATGACGCCATGCTCCCGCGCCATTTTGCCCAAAGCGCAGCCCATGCAAATGGCGGCTTAACCGCGGCGCCGGCAACGCCTCCCCCCACTGTTCCGCATATTCTATCAATCCAGATAAGATCATTTCGGGTTCTGGCAGGATCTCCCTGCGCCCCATGGCACGTTCAATTTCCGCCAATAGTAAGGGATGATGATAGGCAGCACGCCCGATCATTACCCCATCCACTGCAGAAAACTGCGCCGTCACCGCCGCCAAATCGTTAAAGCCTCCATTGATCTCAATGGTCAGATGCGGCAGCTCTTTTTTCAACTGATGCACCCAATCCCAGCGCAAAGGCGGCACATCACGGTTTTCCGCCGGACTCAGGCCCTTGAGCCAAGCATTACGCGCATGCACGATGAAATGTCGGCATCCCGCCGTTGCGACGGTTTCCACGAAGGCACGCAGCGCCGCGTAGTCCTCCTCTCGGTCAAGACCGAGGCGGTGTTTCACGCTGACGGGCAGGCCGCTTTCGCCCATCGCTGCCACCAATTCGGCGACCAGATCAGGCGTCGTCATCAGACAGGCCCCAAAGCGGCCCTTCTGCACCCGCGGCGAGGGACAACCCACATTCAAGTTGAGGCCGTCATAGCCATAGGCACGCGCCATCGCTGCGACCGCACGCATCGCCGCCGGATCATCCCCCCCCAACTGCAAAATCAGGGGGTGCTCCGCCGCAGAGAATTCGAGAAATCGCTCAGGGTCACGCCCAAGAAGAAGCGCACTGGTGGTGACCATCTCGGTATAAAGCACACAGGAAGGGCATACCAGGCGCAGAAAATATCGACAATGGCGGTCTGTCCAGTCGAGCATGGGGGCTACGGACAGGATTTTATCCATCGCGGTATGCTTGTTTAGTTCGGCCACACCCTATCCCCCGACCTGGAAAAGCAGATAACTCAGGAAGAAATTACACTTCACAGGGCGCTCGCCGTACAAAATATCTCAGCGAATTTGGAGGCTGGGCCCGGAATCGAACCGAGGTACGCGGCTTTGCAGGCCGCTGCATGACCACTCTGCCACCCAGCCTTAAAAGAAAAGGGAAAGACTGAACGCTTTCCCTCGATTGTGGAGCGGGAAACGAGGCTCGAACTCGCGACCCCAACCTTGGCAAGGTTGTGCTCTACCACTGAGCTATTCCCGCATGGGCGCAAAGGTTACCGAGATCACCGGTCCTTGTCAAGACGAACGTCGCTGGCCATCAAGCTGGGCCAGGCGGCGCGCAAGTAGCCTACCATACTCCAGAGTGTCATCGCCGCCGCCACGACCAGGAGGGCGATACCCAGGTTCCGTCCCGACAGGCCAAACAGAGGTCGTTCGTAGACCAGGAGCAGGATCGAAATCATCTGCGTAGTCGCCTTCGCCTTGCCCAGCCAGGAGACTGCCACCTTCTTGCGCTCCCCCAGCTCTGCCATCCACTCACGCAGCGCAGACACCGTGATTTCCCGGCCAATAATCACGCTGATCAGAATACCCGCAAGTATCTTTGGCATCTCTCCCGAAGACGCGATGAGCACCAGTGCAGTGACCACCATGATCTTATCTGCAACCGGGTCCAGGAAGGTACCAAAGGGGGACACCCCCTGATAGCGCCGGGCCAGATAGCCATCGGCCCAATCCGTAATCGCCGCCACCGCAAAAACGCCGGTGGCGCCCAAAGTGCGCACATCGCTCCCCCAGTAAAAGAGCGCCACAAAAATAGGCACCAGCAAGATGCGCAGAACTGTCAGGAAATTGGGCAGCCGTTTTATCACAATCAGACACGTCCTACGTGAAAGAAATCATATATCCGCTGCGCGAGCTCCAGATGGATACCTTCTACGCGCTGCAAATCCTCTATACCGGCGTCACGAACTCCCCGCAAACCGCCAAACGCGCGTAACAGTGCGACTCGCCGTTTGGGTCCGACCCCGGCGATGCCATCCAGATCAGACTCCTGTCGCGCCTTGCCGCGCCGCGCCCGATGACCGGTAATGGCAAAACGATGGGCTTCGTCGCGTATTTCCTGAATCACCAGTAATACCGGGTCATCATCGTCAAATTGTCGTGCCGCGGCCCATCCGGGAATATGCAGCATCTCCAGCCCCGGACGCCGCGTCGTCCCTTTCGCTACCCCACATAACTGAATACACCCTATCGCCAATGCGTCCAAAGCCACTTGCGCCCGGGCTACCTGCCCTGGACCGCCGTCAATAAGGACGATCTCTGGCAAGGGCAAACCTTCTTTTTGCAAGCGCGCGTAGCGGCGATGCACGGCCTGCTCTATGGCCGCGTAATCGTCCCCACCCTGGATGTCCCGGATATTGAAGCGGCGATACGCATTCTTCAGCGCCCCATCTTCACTGAAAACCACACAAGATGCCACCGCCGCTTCACCGCGCGTATGGCTAATGTCAAAGCACTCTACACGCTGCGGCGCCTCTGCGAGGTCAAAAAGCTCCTGCAACAGGAGCATACGCCGCCGTCCGGCGGTGGCGGTCTGCGCTCTTTGGCGCAACGCCCCCACGGCGTTGGTGAACGCCAATGCCATCCAGCGCCTGCGCGGACCGCGCTGCGGCTGATCAATCATGACCCGGTGCCCGGCTTCGCTGCTCAAAGCCTCGGCGAGTGAGGCCGGCGAACGCGGCAGCACATTGACCAGCAGATTCCCCGGCACCTCTTTATTACTGTAGAACTGCATGAGGAAGGCCGCGAGAACATCTGGCGCACGCATTTCTTCCGTATGGCGCGGGAAAATGGAGCGGCCGCCCAATTGTCGGCCATTGCGGATAAAACTAACATACACTACCCACTGCCCATTCTCTTGTGCTGCCGCCAGCACATCAAAATCGCCGCCACCCGCCTGCGCCACGTACTGACGCTCCTGAATCTTGGACAACGCGGCGATCTGGTCACGGCGTCGCGCTGCCTCCTCGAAATCCAGTTGCTCAGCCGCCGCTTGCATACGCTCCCCCAGACTGCGAATCGCTTCGTCGCTCTTTCCTT
>DAIAVG010000006.1 GCA_027445725.1 Acidithiobacillus sp. | reverse complement strand
CCTGGCTCTGGCAACAGTGCGTGGAACGCGCGCAGAGCGAGGCTCACCCCGAGCAGAAGGACCGCAGCATCTGGGAAGTCTTCCAGGAGGAGCAGCCCTCCCTGCGCGCCTTTCGGGCAACCTTCGATGGATACGTCGAGGTGCGGGCGCGGGTGTCCAAGACCTGCTTGGTGACGGTGGATCGGAACCAGTACAGCGTGCCGGCCCAATACGCGGGCCAGTACCTGCAGGTACGCCGCTATGTGGACCGTATCCTGGTCCTGCACGAAGGCCAGGCGGTGGCCAGCCATCGGCGGCATATGGGGCGCGGCCAGGTCTTCACGGATGTCATCCACTACCTGGATGTCCTGGAGCGCAAGCCCGGTGCCCTGCGCAACGGGCGCCCCTTCCAGGAGCTGCCTCGCGCCATCACCTCAGTGCGTCAACGGCTGCAAAGCAAGCCCTTGGGGGATCGGGAGTTCGTCACCGTACTCCTGATGGCACGGGAATACGGCATCGACAATCTGGAAACCGCCTGCGCCATGGCCCTGGAGCAGGGTGCCGTGAATGCCGCGGTGGTACTGAACCTCATGCATCGTTTGGCGAATCCGCTGCCCCCGGCCCCGGTGTGTACGCCGGAGGCTCTGCGTTTGCAGGATGAGCCCCGTGCGGACTGTGCCCGCTACGACTTGCTGCGGGGGAATGCCTATGTCCACTGAGCTGCTGCAATCCCTGCGTGCTCTGCATCTCTATGGCATGGCCCTGGCGGTGGAGGATTGGATGGACCAGCGCCTACCTCAGGATCCCGAGACGTGGTTGGGGCAACTCATCGCCGCCGAGCGCCAGGAGCGTGCCAATCGTAGCCTCCTCTACCAGATGCGTACCGCACGTTTCCCCGCCCAGCGCGGCCTGGAAGACTTCGACTTTACCGAGAGTCCCGTGGACCAGAAGGCGCTACAGCGACTTGCCGAGGGCCACAATCTGGGCGCCGCCCACAACATCATCTTCGTCGGTGGTACTGGGACCGGGAAAACTGCTTTCGCAAAGCCATTATACCGGAAACTCTTACAGGGTGGCCTCCACGCTATTTTTTCCTTACGTCATCGCGGAATTTGGGTTATTGTGGCGTCATCCAAGGCTTGATTAGGCTATCTGGAGAGGGTGGTGTTGATAAGGGACTGAAATAGTATTGGAGGGAGACTCCCGCCACGGCATCCTGGTAGTTTCTCGAGTTATCCATGCGAAACCATCCCGTCCCCAACCATTGTGGTGCAAAAAGATAAGCCAGTTGACCGGTAACGGCATAAGCAATACTGCTGACGTTTTGAGCAGGATAATACTGATTGTCGCTAGCCGATTGTAAGGCGGGATCCATGGGAAAATAGGGACTGGACGACTGCTGGAAAGTTTGCCAGCCTAAGCGCCCAGAAATCTTCCAAACAGCATGCTCGCCAATATGGCCCTCCCAGTCTACTGTCGCACTAGGCCGGTAGAATGTTTGCGGGCTGAAATAGCCGCCCTGCCCCAAGGTGAAAAAAGAAAGATTTTTTGCGTAACTCATGAACAACATATTAAGACCCACATGCACCTGCTCATCGGGGATGCCGGTAGCAACGGGCCACCGCAAGCCGCCGTCCACACTCAAACGATGGTTGGCAGCCACATGTGAGCCCTGCAGAACGGCATAAGAAAGTGAACCGTAGCGCGCTGGATCCTGACCTGAGCCGGCAGCAATTTGCAAGGTATTGGCAAACACCCCGCCCCAGTTACTGCCGGTGTATGGATCGTACATGCCAGCATAGGAGAGCAGGCTGTCAACAACAGGTCTACGGTCGGCTTGGAGGGAAACCGCACCGCCACCCGGCTGCCAGGCAATCCCGCCCGTCAGTCCATGTTCAAGAAAACCCGTTGGGGTGGAACCAATGTCCATTTGCAAGTCGGGTCTGGCAAACAATAAAGAGAAACCTGTACCGGTCGCCCGATCGGTGACATTTGGAACGAAACCGAAGGCCGGTGCACTCCCAACCAGATGGGCGTCGGCAACAGCCGGCTGGCCGCCTGTAGACAAATGGACGTTGCTCACCGAAACGGTTAACCGACCCAGGTTACCCAGGGTTGTACTGGCCGCAGCGTTAACGTCGGTTTCATTCAGCTTGCTCAGCCCCGTTGTTCCCGTTCTCGCCCGGGAGCCTACCCCCCCACCAACCCAGGTACTCAGTTGCGCGCGAAGCTTTTCGATCTGTTGCTCGATATGCACACGCTCATCAGCCATGTGCCCACTCTGGATCGCCCTTTCGCCAGTAGAGAACCCTGGCGCCTCAGCGTTTATTGGAGGAAGAGGTTCGTTAGTTATTGTTCTGTTGGCCAAAGCTTCTGGCTGCGGGTTAGGGCTGTAGGCCTCGCGAGGAACCCGTGCCAGGGTGGAGCTTGTTGGCTGAGGCTGGACCTGGGCGTAAACCTGATGTACCGGTTCTGTTGTTCTTGACAGCGAGGTATTGGGAGTTCTTGATGATACGGGTAGTGAATAACTGTTCGACTGTTGCAGACTCTGCAGCAGCTCACGCCGCATCTGATTGATATGAAACTGTAATTTAGCGATCTCGTGGGCCATCGCCAATTGCTCCTCTAAATGATGTTGCTCTGACTGTAGACGGGACAACTCCGCCTTCATGCGGATATCCAGAGCACCGCTTGCGTTATCAGCCATTGCGGCTGGCGCGCCAGTCGGTGCCAGGGCGACCATTGATACTGCGATCAAAAGGTAACGACGCAGATCAGGCATGATTAATCTCCAGCAAAAGGTGGCATAGGTTCCGCTATCGTGATTGACGGGGAAATCGCGGGAGGTCTCCTCGTGGCACTAGGCATCTGATGCAGCAGCTCTTGATAGTAGGCAAGTGCGCTCACCGGATTCCCTCTTGCGTCAGCGAGTTGCGCGGCAAGTTTAAGCAGGGCTGGATTACTGGGCCAAAAAGACACGCCCTGTTGTGCCCATTGCCACGCTTGATCCAGATCATGGGCAGCAAAGGCAGCACTCGCAGCTTCGGCGTAACTGCCAGGCGTATTGCCAGGACCAATGTGTTGAAAAAGCAGGTACGCATCCCTGGATTGTCCGGCGGACAGATACACATTGGCTAGCTGCCGGGTGTAATGTGGCATCTCCGGGAATAATTGGATCATATTATGATAAATGGCTGCCGCCGCGCGGTAATGTTTTCCCGAAATTAGCGCACCGGCTTCCCTGTCCGCAGCGTAGCGGAAGATCTCCTGGAGTTGTTGCTGCTGACTGGCGGTCAGGTCTGTTGTACTGCGCAGGCGCATCAGCAATGCATATAACTGCTGGTCATCCTTATCCCTATAGAGTTGCCACGCCTCTAGCAAGCGGATATTCGTAATGGCACGCTGGATGACAGGATCCCCCGGATATTTGTCGCTCAGTGTTTGGAGGATAGCGCGGGCACGACGATAATCGTTGCTCTTTACCGCAGCATTGGCCTTTTGTTTGGCACTGAGAACCGTAAGTTTTTTTAATTGCTCTTGCTGATCTGGAGTCAGAGGCTGACCATTGATCTGCCAGAGAATGTGCTGCAACTCATCATTGGCTCCGCTATTGTAAAATACCCAGGCCAGTTGCAACTGCAGGGCAGGTGATGTGCCCCCGCCGATGCGCATGGCATTTTGGAATGACGCTCGGGCTTGGACGTAATCCTTGAGCCCGGCATAGGCACCACCAATGCTGGCCCAGTATCCAGCCTCTTTTTCGGCAGCGCTGCGTACCACCGTAGGGATACTGCGCGCCGCTTCCAAGGCGGCATCATCTTGTCCAGCACTATGAAGCACTCCGATCAAACTGATCCAGAGAGAGGCCTTGTTGGGCTCGGACATGACGGCTTTCCGATAAAGAGCTATGGCTTCAGGATAGTTTTGTTGCGTGACATAAGCCCCGGCCAGCCCCTCTAATGCCACGATATTATTTGGTGACCTATTGAGGACACGACGATAATAATGGATAGCCATGCCATATTCTCGGCTATTAGCGGCATTACTGGCCAGTTGTAGGGTGGCATAGCTCCGCGCTACCTGAATTTTTTTAGCAATTGCTGGGCGTTGGTCTGCGGGTGCAATGGCTTCTTCCTGCTGATAAGCATTTATGGCATCAGGAAATCGATGCGCAGCCAGGTCGATGTCGGCAAGTGCCTCCAGATAATGCCAATTATGCGGATGAGCGCGATGGAGCTTTGAAAAAATTTGTTTCGATTCCATCAACCGGCCAGCATGCAGCGCTGCGTAGCCCACCCGCTCCTGGGACAACAGGTCGGCCTGCTGCGCGCTGATGGCACGTTGTACGGCCCCCCGACGGATCGCCATAGCGGCGGCCTCAGCCTTTTTCAGTTGCGACACCAGTATGGCATCGGGAAATCGTTGGAGGTAAGCACGAAGCAGAGGAATGGCGGCAGGTGCAGCGCCTTCCCAGACCAGCGCTTGACGCCAGGATTGACGTGCTGATTCACGCATTGCCCCATGCCCTTCTGCAAGGTGGGCGAGCAGGTCGATACCTTTGGTACGGCTATCGGGGGCGTAGGTAAGGAGCTGGCCCAGCACTAAAGCATATTGCGGGTCTTGAGGGTGCGTTTTAACTAAGTCCTGCAATGTGGCAATGGCACCGGAGCGCCCGCCTGCAATATTGGCCAACGCATTGAAATAGCCAGCGGCAAGATTGGGTGGAACCGGCATTCCGTGCAGTGCCTGATCGTAGGCGCTCACGGCTGCGGCATATGATTTTCTTGCTTGCAGGGCTGCCGCTGTTTGCAGCAAGTGTTCACGCTGTGGGTTAACATTCATAGCAGCGGTAATGCGGGCAATATCCGGGGAGTTTGGCGCGATAGCTTTGAGACGATCAAAATAATCAATGGACTTTTCTTTATGCCCAGATTGATTGGCAATCATAGCCAGGGCAGCCAGCGCGTCCGCATTATTCGGGTCTACGAGAAGCAATTGTTTCCACGCATTGGTCGCAAGATCGTCTCGACCATGATTCTGCCAATACATTGCTTTTTGCTGCAAAAATTGGATATCGCTGCCAGCCCACGCTCCGATAGAGATCAGGCTCAGCAAGATCAGAACAAACAGTTTTCCGTGTGTCAGTTTTTTGCTTGCTGCCATATGGGTTCCAAATCCCCATCAGGGGCGAAACGGAAGGCCTCGTCTTTCCAGCCAATAGCGAAGAGTATCAGGTTTTGATCGTAATACAGGGGCGGCTTGCCATAGAGGCCAGTTTTTGGATCCAGATCCGCCGTGAGGCGCAGCATTTGATTCGCTGCCTGGGTTTTCATTCCGAGACGTTCCAGGTAGGGAATTACCGCTGCAGAAAAGCCAACCGGCCCCACGCCAGTGACATTGCCACTGGCGGCATCAACCGTAAGCGGCGGCAGGAGGTGCGTGGAGAAATAATCCCGCATACCCCAAAGGGCACCTATGATGCCAGCAGATCCGGGGGATGCTGGATTGGTCATTCCTGCCCAAAGATAGACGCGAATCGCGTTATAACTACCTGCCGTACCCTCGGGTGCGGCACCAAATCCCTTGCCGACGGTATAACTCACCCAATCCGGTACAAAGCCTTTGGGAGCGATGTCCCTCATCACAGTGGGCAGATTCCTTGCTATCTGCTGCCAGGGACCCTCCGGCAGATCCCTGCCCAACGCATCCACCACCGGAAGGGGAAGGTAGCTGAGATTGAAAATATAGATATCTGGTTTTTTATGAAACCCTTCCTTTCCCGGCAGGAGCATGGCCCCGATACCTGGAACAGTCACCACTTCCCTCAAGGCTATACGTTTGGCCAGTAGAGTCCCAAGCGCGGTGTACCGCGGTTCATGCCACAACCGGCCTGCCTGAATCAAGGTATACGCCATCCATAAATCCGCATCAGACGCCGAATTTTTCTCCAAAACCCCCCAATTGCCATTTTTGCTTTTCCCCCATTGCCAAGCGGGTAAGTGTTCCGCCAGGCTACCCTGCGCAAGATTGTTTTGTGTCCAGCCCAGCACTTGCGAAAACAGCGTTTTATCGTTCGCTACCAATGCAAAAAACAGTGCGTAGGATTGCGCCTCCGATGTGGTATCACCTCCCGACTCGTAATCAATCACCCGGCCTTGGGAACTGATAAAGCGCGCCGTATAGTGCCGCCAAAAGATCGGCCATGGGGATGCCACGGATAAGGGAGCATCAGCAGAACAAGCGGCACAAGTCAAAACCATGAAGCACATGGAAATGAACATTGGAGATCGAAGCATTTGCCCACCCGGGATCATGTATCGTCACGAAGTCGAGAATTAGACCGGCGCCGCAACCATGCGGCCAGGATCACTCCAAGCACTGCAGTACCCGCAGCGATGATCCCAGCGATCAGCCACGGGGCTTGGTTGAGCCGCCAGAATAACCAGGTCCAGAAAGGCAAGTGGCCTGTTTCCATATATGGTGCTGGCAGAATAAAGGAACGAGGGCTGCTGCTGTCGTCTGTCGAAAAAAGAGAAAGATTGCCAAATATCTTGGAGCGGAGCGTACCATCCAGCAGCGTACTCGACATGAGATGCCAATCCTGATTGTTCTTGGCCATCATGAAGAGTGCCACCCGGTTCGCCTGCAAAGGGGATATGACCTCTTCCATGAGGGCTGCCGGGGTTGTTTCCTGGGCAAGAAATTGACCGAGCGCTCCTGCACCATAGGTTCTACTTCCTGGTGATTGATCCCACCATGGCAAATCATTCGTCAGGCGAGAAAATGGTCCCTGCAGGTTTTGGATATGTACCCCAGTGCCGGTAACCACCAGCGGCAAATTCCCACCCCAGTTGTGTATCAGCGGCTGATCGGATGGCGTTCCCATTACAATCAGATTCTTATCCTTGACGCTGGTTACGTTATCCGGATTGACGACCGTGACCCGGAGGGCGGGGTAACCCGTTTGCGCACCAAATTGGCCCAACAGGTCCAGGTAGGTTGCCACGGCAGAATCATCGGCAGTTTTTGGCATTACCACGGCGGTGTGGGACAGGTCCGCATAGCGGGTAAAAGGATAACCGCCATTGGCCAGTAGGGCGAGGTTTGGCAACCGCGTGAAGTGCGGCACTCCAGACAGATTCAGATACGAATCCGGGAGTACTGCGCCTCGCAAGGTGTCGGGTATCGTATCTTGACACGGCCCCTTTTTGGCGACCTGAAACCCAAAAAAGAAGTTCAGGGTGTTGTCCAGCGGCTGTATCCGGGTGGACGGGATAGCGAAGTCGTGTTGCAGGATTCCGGAGGCTATTCCTTTGCCTCCCGGTAGGCCGACAGCCCCGGTAAACTGATTGTTCATATTCAGGACCAAGGAGGATTGATTCCCGATAGGTCCTGGATTGTAGGTATAACGCAGATGCAGTGGAACGTCCTTGATGCCCCAGAAGAAGAGATCGGGAGCCACGCGAAAAGGGATATGCACGTCCCCCGCATATTTCACCTGCAAGGAGTTCTTGGCAGCTATCCCACCGAGCTTGGTAGCGTGCTTTGTGCTGAGCCATCTAGGCGCGTCATCTGCCTTTCTCGGCTCTGGCAACGCGAAGTTCTCAATTTCAGCCGTAGACCCCCCAGTAGCATAATGCCCGAGCACCAAAGCTTGCGCTGCCATGAGCAGTTGCTTGCCATTCTTTCCCATGATCAACAACAACTTGTCGGATGGATCGACAGGATTACTGCGCACGGCGATGGTTGGACCGTTGGCCACGGGTAAGTTCATATTCTGTAAAGACACGGGAATACCATTGCTCGTGTCGATGAAAACTACGGCATTACCTTTCTGCAGATTATTCAGGGATACGGGAAAGTGGACTGGACGATAATCCGCCAGTACACCAAACCAGGAGGCAACTACCCCAGCCGCTTCCAAGGCGTGCGGCGAAGCGCTTCCATACACCACAAAAAAAGGTACCGTGATCAAACCTTGACCAGCACGGTAATAAAATGGGGCGGGAAGCAGTGAAAGCTGATCAGGAAGATTCAGCAGGGTGCCCGCTACCTGAATATGGGTTTGGGGAAGGATGTCAGCCCACAAGGTGGAGTTGGCAGGGTCTTCACATTGCCTGGTGTAGTGACCGATTAACTGAAAACCAATGTGGTTGTACGTTTCGATGAGGAAAGGATTGACCGGGATGGTGAAGGTCTGAATAGCGCCTGGCAGACCGTTTTTTGGAACGGGCCAGGAATCGATGACACTACCGTTCAGGACCAGATTGATTTGGCTGATTCGGGACAAAAGGCCTGGGGAATAGCGAAATCGAACCGTCACGCTGGCAGACTGAACCAGTTCATTGCCAGGAATATTCAAATATACCGTTTGCAGACCACTGATGCCGGTAAGGTGCAAGCCTTGCGGAAGGCCAAGCTCGGTGAGCGTCCAGGATTTACTGAAAGTACCTATGGCGTTTTGTGACATGGCCGGAGTAGCTGAAGTGGTAGCTGCGGACATGGCCGCCGTAGGTGATGTTGCGCCAGACTCAGCCGCCTGTGCCCGCGGGCCAGATAGCGCTACTAGCATGGCGGTTAAAGCAAAGCTGGCAGCGACGGCCGACACCACTTTCCGGCTCCATGGCAAAAGGCTTCGTATCATGATTCCGCTGCCCATGAGGGCCACCTTGCCCACCAGCAACAGGCTTTTTAACGGCCGGTCATCAGCCCGTCCTTCGCCCCAACCCAGCCAAGCATCAGCTCGGGTATAGAGGAGACTGACCAATTGCGCCTGTTCATGCAGATTGAGATCGCCAAAAGCCAGACTCAGGAAATCCGGTCCCTGTGCAACGACTTTGGTCGGGAACGCGTAGCAATCAGCATCCCAGTACAGACGGACGGTGAAAGGAGTTCCTGGCGCCAAGGTGGGCATGTCCTGGGTTTCCAATCGCAGTCCACCGTCGGAGACGTTCTGGGTAATAGCCTTGATCGGTCCTGCGCTGGTCATCATCTCGGCGGGCAAGTGCACAGGAACACGCACATGGTTGCGGATCTGACGCGCTTCGCGGGCTACCGCCATCGCCGCGCTGATGATGACAGTATTGTATAGCGTCCATAAACTGGTCATGGCAATGGTGGATACGTCAGGCGCCGACTCCAGGGTAAGACGAAGTCCGGCAGCCACCAAGCCGAAAATGTTCACCAGCCAGAGAACCATATAGGGCCTGGCAATATGCGTGTCGAAATGGGTTTGCTTAATGATTCCGCCTTTCGCGGTGACGTTGAACTTGCCGAGCCTCGGATTCAGTACAGCCAGCCAGACCGGCAGAAGAATGTACGGCGCCAGCGCGGTTTCATAGACCTCGTTCCAGAATGAGTAGCGGTGACGCCCCTGAATGCGCGAGTTCGTCAAATTGGCAAGAAACAGGTGCGGCAGGGAATAGGCGGCAAAGGTTACCGCGTAGGCGTCCAGCACCTTCAGGCCAAACAATAGATAAGCGAGTGGCGCAGTGAGAAACACGAGGCGAGGCAGAGCAAAGAAAAAATGCGACATGGCATTCAAATAGCAGAGGCGCTGCCATCCGTTCAAGCCTTTGCCGAGCAATGGATTGTCCACCCGGAATATTTGTGCCATGCCCCGCGCCCAGCGAATGCGCTGTCCCACATGACTGGCAAGGTTTTCTGTGGCCAGGCCAGCAGCTTGGGGAATATTCAGATAAGCGGTCTTCCAGCCGCGTCGTTGCAGCTTCAGCGCAGTGTGCGCATCCTCCGTCACCGTCTCCACAGCAATGCCGCCAATCTCCTGCAGAGCATCACGGCGTAATACCGCACAAGATCCACAGAAAAATGTCGCATCCCAGAGATCGTTACCATCCTGGATCAAACCGTAAAAGAGCTCCCCTTCATTGGGAACCAGGCGAAAGAGTTCCAGGTTGCGCTCGAATGGATCTGGTGAATAGAAGTGATGCGGTGTCTGTAGGAGTGCGATGCGCGGGTCGCGTTCCATCCAGCCCATGGTGATCTGCAGGAAAGAGCGGGCAGGGATATGGTCGCAATCAAAAATAGCGATATATTCGCCATTCGTCAGGGTCATGGCATGGTTGAGATTGCCAGCCTTTGCATGGCTATGTTCGGTTCTCGTAATGTAGCTGGCGCCGATTTGCGTAGCAAAGTCCCGGAATTCATCCCGCGTACCGTCATCGAGAAGGTAGACATGCAGCTTATCCTCTGGCCAGTCGATGGTGAGGGAGGCAATCACGGTAGATCTGACGACACTCAAAGGTTCATTGTAGGTGGGGATATAGATGTCCACGTCTGGCCAGAGTCTGGTGTCGGGAGTTAGTGGGATCGGCTTGCGCTGCAAAGGCCACGCGGTCTGAATGTAACCGAGGAACAGGGTGATCCATGCGTAACTCTCGGCTGCAAACAGGATAAAGGTCGGAATAAAGTCATACCAATGATAGTGTGGGTCGCCGATACCCAATGTTTCGGTAACTCGCCACCAAATATAGCGGGAGGTTAAAAAAACAGAGATCCCCACGAGGGTAAGGGTGACCCAGTGCGCCTTCGAACGCCGATTCAACACGAGCGCGAAAAGGAAAAGGCAGCCGGCCAGCACCGTCTGCCCCTGCCAATCAAGAGGCACCTGAATCATTGTTGCCAGCAATAGCAAAAACACGACCACCGACAGCGCGGCGAGCACGCCCTTCCCACCACGCCCCTTCCAAGGAAGAGAGAAAAGAAGATTAGATCTTGTCATCATAACCCTTACCCTTCTAGACGTTTATTGCGGAGACTGACGATGTGGTAAGCGACCAGCGCAACAGCAGGCTCAAAAGCCCCCCGGAATGATCGACAAATAACGAGCTGCTGAACGGTTTACTATCGGCAAGCGATTGGCTTAACCCCGGAACTCGCGGTATAGGCTGGGTGGCGACCAATTCGCCGAAATCCTGATGAATCATCCTCGCAATCTCCAGATGCAGCGGGTTTTCTGCTTCAAACTGGTTGAGGATATAAAGACATTGCGGTGAGCCACGATTTTTGGTCTGTTTGGCGGCTTTTACCTCTTTCTGCATCTCTTCGATGGCCAGAACGGTCTCCAAACCCACCCGCAAGGGAACCACGAGGAGATCTACCTGGCTGATGAGAATATCCAACAGATCGAAACGGGCGGAAGCCACATCAAAAATTACCCAACCCGGCCTCCCCAGACGATCCACGAGAGGATCTGCTTCTTTGGGAGATGCGCCCCCATCGACCCACGGCAGCAGGGTGTCGACCATCGCCTCGGCTTCACGCCGACCGGCACTCACCAACCCTGAAAGACGAGCGCCTTCAGAGAGGTTCCCAACGGTCACATTCCATGATGCATCCCCCTCCAAATCCTCGCCTTGCATTCCAAAAAAGAGGCGCGCCATCCCGGCGCCGCCAAGATCAACAATCAAGGATGACTGGTCGTTATTGGCCAACAACCAAGCAAGGCCAGCGGCGATAGTGCTGCACCCTGCCCCACCTAAAGGCGAGAATATGGCGACACGGGGTGTGCGCCGGCCATGCTTGGGCGTTGTCTCTGACGTTGGCGTTTTAGTGGATAGAAAATGCAGCATGGAAAACCCACTGGAATCAGGAGGATTGCTGTCTATCTCTTCCTCCTCAGGATGTTGGCGGGCACTCGGGATAGGAGGGGTATGGATGGGGATCGCGACTGCCTCGCTGGCACTGCTTGGCTTTTCCTCTGCCCGAAAAGTGTTTTCCTCCGTTAGCTTTTCAAGCGGAAC
This sequence comes from Acidithiobacillus sp., assembly GCA_027445725.1. The sequence continues at coordinate 8,254 of DAIAVG010000006.1, read as the reverse complement.
GCTACCACTGGGTGCCTCTGCGGGAGGGGGGGGTGACATAGGAACAGAAGCCGCAGCGGCTTCGAGGCGGCCAGCAATATTACGAGGAAACTCCTGATAGCTGGCACCGCTATCCGTGCCTATGGCACCAAACAATCTAGTAATATCCGATCGCACCTTCAGCATAACTCACCTCCCAAAACACCCACCTAGTACTGCCCTTTACCCCTATTCGTTACTTTTGCAAGCGACGTGCAGAGCCAACATGCCTTTCTTCATTTCACCAAGAAACGATGTTGCCAATCTAACATAGGGCAGCGTATAGTAAGCGTATGGGCAAAACTTAATAATTAACAATCAAATATAGGCATGGCAATGCCAGCATCCGCTTATTTATGTATCCAGGTCCTGGGTCAGTCGCGCTTGCATGTGAACGACAGACCGTTTTCGCTGGGATCCCGGCACGCACGGCGACTGTTGCTTTATCTGGCGGTCAACCCCGGTCCCCACGCACGGAGTGCATTGGCCATTCTGTTGTTCCCGAAACAACGTTCCAACAACGTGCGCGCCTATCTGCGTCAAGCCCTGCAGCAGGTGTTGCAGATGCGTCCACACATTGCCTTATCAGTAGATCGTGAATGTATTGGGATGCACCCCAACCAGCGCTTGTCTCTGGACTATGCGCGATTCCTGGATGGCAAAGTGGAAGATCCGGCATTTTGCCGTGGGGCTATTACCCTATACCAGGGCGAATTTCTTGCCGATGAAACGGCTGAGGTATCCCCTCCTGAGTGGTGGGGTTGGGTTTGCGATCTGCGGCGTCACACCGAACTGAAACTCTCTCAATATTATGAAACGTTGTGGCAGACAGCGCTGAACCTGCAAGATTATCCGCAGGCCTGGTCCAATGTGCAGGAATGGATGGCCAAACAACCTCTGAGAGACGCCCCCCATCGGGCGGCCATGCTGCTGCTTGCGCAACAGGGGCGGACTCACGAAGCCCTCCATTTGTACGAGCAATACCAGGAGCGGCGCATTGTCAGTTCCGGGAAAAAGCCTGGGGCGGACATCCAGACATTACAGCATCATCTACAAACGGATGCGCGCGGGAAGCTGATGACCTTTCCTCGAATAAATGCCCATACCCGGCTCGTGCAACCCGCCCATCGCCGTTTCATTACCGTTTTGGTCATCGCCTTGGACGCGGATAAAGAGACCCTCTCCGATGCCTTGCTGGAGGCCCACGTCAACCAGTTTTCGAATCTGGCGCAACAGGTGGGGATTGCGCACGGCGCTTCCATTGAGGTCGCCGCCGACGGGGTGATCGAAGTGTATTTCGGCTTGCAGACCCCCATGGAGGATGCCCCTTATCGGGCGCTGCAAGCCGCCCTGGATCTGCGCCGCCAGACGCCATCAGGACCTTTCTCCCGCCTGGGGATCCATGGTGGACAAGTCCTTATTCAGAATGGCAACCGGCCCGTTGGATCGCTTCTGCAAGCGGCCCGTGCCGCAGCCTGGGCCAACACCCAGCGTTCGGGCGTTGTTGTCAGCGAATATGTGGTACGGCTTTTGACGCATGGGGAATTCATGGGGATCACCATGCCTGACGCCCATGTGTATGGAGAAGTCATCCCATTGCGTTGGCTGGACGATATTCATATCGGTTCCGCCTCACCTTCCCCCCATTCCTTGGTTGGACGTGATGTTGAGCGCGCTGTTGTGCTCAAGGCGGCCGCATCCATGTTGACTGCGGGCGAAGGGCGGGTGCTTTGGATCGTGGGGGAAGCCGGCATCGGCAAAACCCACCTGCTGCAACATATAGCACAGGACCTATCGAATCAGATGCGAGTCGTGAATTATGTGTGTCGGCCCCACTTTCAAAACAGCCCTCTGCACCCTATTGCCGCGCTGGTGCGTGACATGTTGGGCCTGAATGATATTCATCCGGGCGTGGCTCACACACTGGTAGAAAAGCGCTTGCGGGAAATGGGTGAGACCGATCCTTTAGTTCACAAACTCTGGATGGTTTGGCTGAGTCTCGACGACGCGGAGGCGCCTATGGAGATGCTGAAGGACTATCGCATGCTGCTGTATGACAGCATCCTGGAGCTTTTGTCCAAACATCTATTTCCTCAACCCAGAGCGGTAATTATTGAGGATATTCACTGGGCGGATGCGGCATCTATGGAGATTCTGCGTCGCTATCTGGCTCAAGTCCACGAACAACCCGTGCTGACACTCGTGACCGGTCGCCAGTCACTGCCCTTACTCCAGGGAATTACCCGATACGAGGATACGTTAACGCTGCTTCCCTGGGATACGGATGCCGCCCGTGAATTTTTACGCAGTCTGCCCGACTGGAAAGTCGATAGCGCGCGGGAGGATGCGCTTGCTACCCGTTCCGGCGGCATCCCCCTCTACCTGAATAGTCTGGCGCGTATGGAACTGGCCGGAGAGTCGTCGCACTCCGCTGTACCGGGATTGGCCCCGATCCTGGATAACCAGATTGCGCGGGCCGCAAGCGCATTGGACATGCTACAGGCAGCGGCCGTATTTGGTATTCCTTTTACCTTGCTTCAGTTGGCAGAGATACTGCCCATGCGTGCATCATCCGAACTACGGCAACAGGCCGATCGCCTTGTCGCTCAAGATTTGTGGCGCACGATGAATGATGCATGGTCTTTTCGTCACGCACTTTTGCGCGAGGCAGTATATTCCGGAATACCCTTGGAGCAACGTCAGTACCTGCATCTTTCTGTGGCCCAAACGATGGAAAAACACCATCTGGCTGATCCCGCCATACTGGCTCAGCATTTCACCGAGGGCGGGGATTTTGCAGCAGGCGCACACCATTGGATTAGGGCAGCGCGACAGGCACTTACTTTCGACCAGATGGCAACGGCCAAAGCGTGTTTTGCACTGGCAACAAAAGGGTTGGATGCCACGCCAAAGGCATCCGATCTGCTACAGGCCCAAGCGGGGCTTTACCTGATGCACTCCATGCAGCAGGGGTACTCTGCCGCAGCAACAAGGGAAGCCCTTGAGAATTTGGAGGCGACCTGTACCCTGCAAAGGCATCAGGGGGCCGCCGCACTAACGGCCTTGTATGGCAGATGGATGCTGGAAGGAGGGCAACGAGGTGCGGAAGCCGCCTGGCGCCAGGCCCAAATTTTGTCCAGGACGCCTATAAAGGGACTGCCAGAGCCTCTCGTGGCGGGTATTGGCCATTATGTCTGCGGCTGTAGCCGCTTCTGGTTGGGCGATCTGGATGCTGCTTTGGACCACCTCCACCAAGCCGTGGCACTCTGGAAGGATGATTGGGCCGATACCGCAGTGCTGATCACCGGTGAGAGGTATCGGGAAGCCGCTATTGCTTACTGGAGCATAATCGACGTGCTGCAAGGACGATCGTCCATGGGCTGGGCGCGCTGTGCCCAAGCCGTAGAGGACCTTGAGGTAAACCGTTTTATCAATACCCGACTATTTCTGCGCTCTATGCAAATGGTCATGGGCTATTGGACACGGGATGCGCGAACCTCCCTTGCCGTTGCGCAGAGCATCCTCCTTCAGGGGCAACCGCACGGATTCGGCCTGTGGAATATTTTTGCCAGGGCAGTGATGACTTGGGCGCAGGTACAGATAGGTACGCTTCCAGTGGCGCTGTCTCTACAACGCCTTCGGGACTGTCAGCGGGACATCCAACAGGTGTGGCGGTTCGGCGCGGCTTTTATTTATCTTTTGCAGATGGACGTCGCCCAGAAAAGCAAACGCAACATTGGCCCCCTGCGAGGACAAGCGCTGCTGTTCATGCGGCATTATAGAACCAAGGTCCTGATTCCAGACCTGATACAAATGCGGAAAAGCCATGTTGACCTGTCGGGACATCGATCACCGCAAGAGTTGCGATCCAAGCCCGTAATTTTGCCACCAGCGCCTGGGTAACGCTCCGCCAGTTCGGATTCTGAGTACAGGGACCGGGAAAACCCATCTGGCACTGGCCCTCGGCCACGCAGCCATCTACCAAGGCCATCGGGTGCGCTGGTTCAATGTGGTCGATCTCGTCAACCAACTGGAACAGGAAAAGGTCCGTGGCCACAGTGGTCGCATGGTGAAAACCTTGTTAAATATGGACCTCGTCGTCCTTGATGAGCTGGGCTATTTGCCCTTCTCTGAGTCTGGCGGCGCCTTGCTCTTCCACCTGATCAGCAAACTCTACGAACAGACAGCCCTGATCGTCACCAACCTCTCCTTCGGGGAATGGGTCCAGGTCTTTAGTGATGCCAAGATGACCACCGCACTGCTCGACCGCCTCACCCATCACTGCGACATCCTCGAAACCGGAAACGACTCGTACCGATACAAAAAACGGTGCAGTCTCCCCCTCTAACCCTGTTCAAATTTCGACGCTGACACCTGTTCAAATTTGGACGCTGATTGACACTTCAGCACATGACCGACCGCGTGTGCGAGCGGCATCATTTCTCCCAGAAGAGCCTCTATCCTGGCGCTACGCTTTCTCATGATGGCACCGTATCCCCGGTTGTACGTTCGCTGCGGGCTCCAGCGACGAAATAAAGAGCATGTTGATCCGCCCACTTCATCCCAAGGTCAATCCACGGTTTGCGAGCTGGTCTGCCGTCTCATTTTCCGGATGACCATTATGCCCACGCACCCACTCCAGCCTGACCTTGCGGGTGAGGTACTCCTGGTGCAGCAGTTTCCAGAGTTCCTGGTTCAGTACCGGCGATCCGGAAGCCGTTTTCCAGCCCTTCCTGATCCAGCCCGGAAGCCATTCACCCAATCCCTTCAGGGTGTACTGGCTATCCGAGCAAAGAATCACTTTTGCCCCTTCGGGAATTCGGCGCAAGGACTCAATGGCCGCCGTCAGTTCGGCAATGTTGTTGGTGCCATGTTTCTGGATAAAGCCGAAATGTTCCGTGCGCTCCCCATCCGGCGACTCAATCACCGGTCCCCAGGCACAAGGACCGGGATTGGTCGGGCCGCAGGACCCATCACACCAAATTTTCCATACAGTCACAAAACGATTCCTCTCGCACTAAAAGCCTGCGTCCAGAGTATAACGCAGTCGGTCACGGTGTCCCCAGCAGCGGGAGCCCTAGCTCTTGCAGGAAGGCATTGTGGCGCTGGGTGGCCTCCGCGATCTTGCGCTCCAACGCTGTCAGCTCCGCGTGGACCGCCTGCAGGTCGATTTCGTCCTCAGCCTGGGCCGTGCTGACATAGCGGGAGATGTTGAGGTTGTAGCCATTCTCCTCGATCTCGGCCATGGGCACCCGGCGCGAGTAGCGCTCTTCTTCCCGGCGAAACTGGTAGGTGTCGATGATCTGGTCGATGTCTTCAGGCCGCAAACGGTTCTGCCTCTTCCCCTTCTCAAAATGCTCGGCGGCGTTGATGAAAAGCACGTCATCGGGTTTTTTGCACTTCTTGAGGACGAGAATGCAGACCGGGATGCCGGTGGAGAAAAACAGATTGGCGGGCAGGCCAATGACCGTGTCGATGTTGCCGTCCTTGAGGAGCTTGGTGCGGATACGTTCTTCGGCACCGCCCCGAAAGAGCACGCCATGGGGCAGGATGATGGCCATGACTCCCTCGGGCTTGAGGTAATGAAAACCGTGCAGGAGAAAGGCAAAGTCAGCTGCAGACTTGGGGGCCAAGCCATAGTTCTTGAAGCGCATATCCTCGCCCAGGGCGCTACTCGGCTCCCAGCGATAACTAAAGGGGGGATTGGCGACTACGGCGTCGAACTTGGGTGCCTTGGCCGGGTTCGTTTCCCGGAGAAAATCCCAATCGTTGGTCAGGGTGTCGCCGTGGTAAATCTCGAACTCCGAGTCCTTCACCCCATGAAGAAGCATGTTCATCCGGGCCAGGTTATAGGTGGTGATATTCTTTTCCTGTCCATAAATCTTGCCGATGCCGTGGGGACCTATGCGGTGGCGGACGTTGAGCAGCAGGGAGCCAGAACCGCAGGCGAAGTCCAGGACGCTCTCCAGTTGCTTTTTCTTACCCGTAGATGGGTCCTGGCTATCGAGGGTGACGATGCCCGAGAGGATGCTGGAAATCTGCTGGGGGGTATAGAACTCTCCGGCTTTTTTGCCTGACCCTGCCGCGAACTGACCAATGAGGTACTCGTAGGCATCGCCCAGCACGTCCTGGTTGGTGGAGAACTGAGCCAAACCATCGGCTATGGCCTGGATGATCGTACAGAGCTTGGCATTGCGGGCGCTGTAGTCCTTGCCCAGCTTTTCAGAGTTCAGGTTGATCTCGGAAAATAGGCCATTGAAAGTGCTCGCAAAAGATTCGTTTTCGATGTAGTCGAAACCCTTTTGCAGGGTATGCAGCAGTTCCCGGTTCTGAGTGCGGGCCAGTTCCGATATGCTTCCCCAGAGGTATTCGGGGCGGACCACATAGTGGATTTTCCGGCGCATCTGTTTTTCAAATTCCTCGATGTCATCCGGATTCTGGGCATACCACAACGCCAGAGGCGTGCGGCGGTCCACAGGCCCCAGTTCAGGATAATCAGAACCCAGTTCCTTTTGTGCGGCTTGCGCATAATTGTCCGACAGGTAACGCAGGAACAGGAAGGACAGCATGTAGTCGCGGAAGTCGTCCGCGTTCATGGCTCCGCGCAGTTGATCGGCAATGCCCCAGAGGGTGTTGCCCAGTTGTTTCTGGTCGATTTCAGTCATGCGTGGATTCTCTCGTAGCGGTCTTGCGCAACTCTTGGGCGGACACATGGATCAATTGCCCATCCTGAATGACGACAATGCTGGTGTCGGTCTGTATTGCAGTTTGTCGGGCGAGCAAGGCGGCACGTCTCATAGCGGCCAGGGAAGCCCGCAAATCCGGGTCTTTGGCGTTGGCGATGTCATTTAGCTGTTTCACGGGTTTTCTCCCCATTCCAGTAGTGATGGTTCAGCACCGGCACTATCATACTTTGCCCAAGTGCTGACGCACGGCTTGTAGTTTTGATCAAAATGCCGCAGTCCCGATGCGAAGCGGCGACGTATAACGTTCTCAGGAATGTCGTGCCCACCCTGTCGCACGCGCTCGGCCACGCGAGCGATGGCCGTTTCGACGTTGGGCAGGGCCAGAAAGAACAGAGCTACGTGATAGCCTCGTATGCGCCACTGTGCAATGTGTTTTATATAGCCAAGACCGGACAGGGTCGTTTCGAAGGCAAAGCTTTCCCTACGGCGCACGCAGTCGGCCATCTCTCCCAGCATTAGGCGTCCCGCTCGCATGGAGGCCGACTCCGGCGCGAAGGGCGAGAGGCCCGCAGCAATCAGGTCGGCATTGATGAAACGGGGACAATGCGCCTCTTCCGGCAAGAAAGACCGGGCGAAGGTGGTTTTCCCTGCACCGTTCGGACCCGCGATCATGAGAATCTTGGGGCCGATCATGCCACCGCATCATCCAGGGCTGGGAAAAGCTGCTGCATGAGGCCCTTTTTGTAGGTTTTGAGGGCTTCAATCTTCCGACTTTGGGCATCAAGAAGGTCGTCGAGCGAAGACAGGCAACTGGCAATAATCTTTTGTTCGGCAAGAGGTGGGCAGCAGATGGGGAGTGGCTCTAGCTCAACGTAATACAAATTCTTGACGTTTTGCCCCTCGACAACCTTCGAAAATTGCTTGTACATATTTCTAAAATAGTAAGTGTAAAACAATGGGTTTTGTGCGGTTTCAAATACACTAATCATTTCGCCAATAGCAACATTAGCAAGCGACAGGTAGCAACAACATTTCCCAAAATCCTCAGGCTTTTCACCCACGCGGGGAACCAAGACCTCTCCGCCTTTGCTAAAACGTAATTTTTTGGGGTCTATGTTGGTTCTTGAGTACGTTTCGGTGATTGTGGCACTGAACTTTGTGTAGAGCTCGCCATATCTGACGCATTGAGTCTGGGCATTTTCTTCCAACGACCATTTGGGGGCGCTTTTACCGTAATAGAAGCTTCCTGTAGCTCCAATTGTTGTAACCTCCCATTCCTGGGCACTTTGAAACTCCGGAAACCGCAGCCTCGGCACCGTTTCCCCTTCTGCCGGGAAAAGCTGCTGCATCAGTCCCTTTTTGTGGGTTTTGAGTGCGCCGAGCTTTTGGGCCTCCAAGGTGATCAGATCGTCGAGAGAAGAGAGGCAGTCGGCGATTTTTTGTTGTTCTGCGATATTGGGAATCACTACTGGGAATTGCTTTAGTATGCTTCCAGATAGTTCCTTAAAAGTATTACCGGAGCCTAGGTCGTTGAGACTCTTTTTCGATCC